>CAZTJX010000140.1:0-5061 GCA_964613755.1 uncultured Demequinaceae bacterium
ACCCACTACCTTCTCCGATGAGTATCTGCTCAATGCCGACGGGTACTTCGAGGTCGAGAAGATCTACGCGGGCCAGAACAAGACACCGTCGGCCAAGACGACGATTGCCGCCGTTCATCCGACTGCAGAAGGAGCGCGCGACCTCCTCAAACTCAAAGTCACCGAACTCAAGGCGCGAGACAAGGAGCTTGGAGTCGACCTGTCAGGAGTCAACCAATCGGTCAGCAGCGAGATGCGGCGAGCGATTCGCGAGTCGATTGGTAGCCTCGCACCGGAGGCGACGATCATTGACGTCGACACCGATCCAGGTGCCAAGGAGCTCTACGCGCGCATCCAGAGTCTGATGCCGTCGTACTACCTGTTCAAGTCTGATCGACCTAGCACGGACCAAGACGCCGACGCGCAGGATCCACTTAAGGCCGCCGTAAGTCTTGCGCTTGGTGGTCATGAGGAACAACTCCGCGAAGTTGAAGAAGTCGTGGAGGCCCACCTGGGCCGCGTAATGGCACTGACTCTTGAGAAGGTGAAGGCTCTCTCACCGGAACTCGCGGCGAGTCTCAGCCCTCGAATTCAGCCCCCCAAGTGGGAGACCGCATTCAAGGTCAGTGTTACGGGTGACGACGAAATCCCCATGAACAAGAGGGGCAGCGGCGCTCGCCGACTGCTGTTGCTTGGTTTCTTCCAGGCGCAAGCCGAGTTGTCGATTGGTGCCACGGAGCGAGACGTTGTCTTCGCTATTGAAGAACCCGAGACCAGCCAACACCCTGACCAGCAACGCGCGCTTCTGCGTGCACTTCGCGAGGTCGCCGAAGTCCGGGGTCAGCAAGTAATCGTTACGACGCACACGCCGACTCTTGGGCGACTAATCCCTAGTGAGGACCTTCGCTTCATCGACGTGCAGGCGGACGGTTCGCGACAGTTGGTCAGCGCGGGCGATGAAACGCTGAAGTGTGTGTCGGAAGCGCTCGGCGTCTTGCCAGACCACGACGTGCGCGTCTTCATCGGGGTGGAAGGCCCCAACGACATTGAGTTTCTTCTTCGAGCATCGAGAATCCTCGCGACAGCGGACAACGCGATCTCTCGGCTCAGCGACCTTGAGGACTCGGGTCAACTCGTCTTCATTCCCGGTGGCGGATCGAATGCGGGACTTTGGACGTCGCGGCTCCAACACCTGAATCGCCCTGAATTCCACATCTTCGACCGTGACAATGAGCCACCGGCGGAGCCGAAGTATGCGGAGAACGCAGCCGCGATCAACGCGCGCGACGGTTGTTCGGCAGTGCACACCTCACGACGAGAGCTTGAGAACTACCTTCACGCGGATGCGATCGCCGCCGCAAGACCCGTGGCGAGACTCGCCCACCCGGTCGGGGCATTTGATGATCTCCCCGCAATGGTCGCCGAGGCCGTTCACGTCGCCGCTGGTTCGGACACAGCGTGGGCGGACCTCGACGAGGAGGTTGCCAAGAAGAAGATCTCTCGCGCGAAGAAGTGGCTCAACCGAGATGCCGTTGATGCCATGACCGTCGAGATGTTCGACGAGGTCGACACAAGCGCCGATCTGCGGACGTGGTTTCTTGAGATCTCGGCGTTGGCGCGCCGCTAGCATCAAATGGGGAGCAGGTGCACCGGCCTAGAGCACGTGGCCCCGTCCCGCGTTTCGTATGGCGACGCCGCGTTCCTTAAGGCGAGTCGCGACCGTGTCGCCAGAGGCTTCGAAGTGGCCGCCGACCGCCGCCAACGACAACCCCGAGTTGTAGAGGCGGATTGCTTCGGTGACTTTCACCGGCAGGAGACCACTGCGTCGCAGCATTGCATCGGCACGCCTGCGGTGCCCGCTAATCGTGCTCCGTCGACAATTGAACTCCTTCGCAAGGTCGTAGGTCGTGGCGCCTCCCTCGTACCGCCTCACTATCTCGTCGGCTTGTTCGGGCTTGAGACGAGTTTGGTGCTGACCAGCTGGTGGCGCAACTTCAAGGTCGGGGGCCGAGATCGGTCGCGCCACGAGAGCCATAGCCTCGGTTGCCGGGCCGCGAAGCCGTGCTCCTGTGGTCGCAAGCGAACACCTCGGGCCCTCCTGGAGACAACTCCCTTGCCCGAACGAGTCCAGACGTATATCGTCGGCAGCCGCGGTGGCCTCTCGACACGGCTGACGCGTTTGTCGTCGCCCGCCGCCGTGGCAGGATGCTGTTTCGCTCGGCGAGCATCCTCGCAGGGCGACCTCAAGGCGCGCTTGCGGCTCTACCGGTCCTTGAGGGCGTTGAGGAGCGTTCCGGTCGGCCTAAGGCCGAGGAGGATAACGAGGATACTCGCTCCAAGGACGGTCAAGGCGGTGTGGAAAGACACTGCCGAGAAGGCCGGGTAGGCCCGGGCTCCCCAGGCGACGGAACCGAGGATTCCGAGCGACCATCCCCACACCGCGCCAACCAGGGCGAGGATCCCCCATTCGGTCGACTGCATCGCGAGTCGAGCTCGGGCTTTGGCTCCGAAGGTCGCATAGATGGCCACCTGGCTCCGCCGGAACCATTGCACGAGGCCCCAAAGGAGCCCCAGCGCGCCCGCCGTCGCAATCCATACCCACCGAAGTGGCCGGTCTTCGTACGCGGTCGTGTAGTCGACCGTGAACTCTCCCGAGAAGAGACGAGGGTTGGGGACGGCGGGCATCCCGTTGTAGGACAGCAAGCTGGGTAGGGTTGCCTCGACCGCCCGGTGGTGAGCGGCATCGGTGCGAACGTAGCAGGCGTCCGCTGTCGTCGGTACAGCGGACGGCAAGAGCAACGCGCCGTCCAACTCCTCCCCCATGACGGTCGTGTCCGCGATGGCGAGACGGATCACATCGGACCGTGCCTCAGACACTCCAAGTCCAGCTCGTCGGACAACGACCGCGGGATCCCCGTTCGCGAGCCCCGCACGCCGGGCGAAGCCCGCGGTCGCGATGACGGTGCCCTCGGCGTCGGGTTCGATCCCGAGGAACTTGAATGCGCCGGGCGTGACTCCATAGAGGGCCGGACGCGCGCCTGGGATGTGGGATAGCGCACCCGAGGCGTTCGTCCGGATGAGGGCGAACGAGGCGTCGATGCCTTCGTACTGGGAGAGGGTCTCGCAAGCGGGAGCCGGTATGGGATTGGGAATTCCCTCCGCTCGCGCTCCCTCGACGACGAAGACATTGCCGCCCGCCTCGATCCAGGCGTGCTCCTTCTCTACGAGATCGGTGATGTTCAAGGCGTCGGCGGCACCGGGGACGGCGCAAGCCCAGGTGACGGCGAGCACGATGAGGAGCGACGTCCACCGACCCGACCGCGAGGTCTCGAAGCCCTCGCGGGCCGCCAAGGCCAGGGGCCAGACTCGCTTGCTCACGAGACTCCTCCCCTGGGCTTTCCGCTGGACGGTCGCTTTGACGCGCCCTTGGTTTTCTCGGTCGTGTTCTTGGAGCGCCTCGGCGTTCCAATCTCGCGCCTTGTCGTCTTTGAACTTCCGGCTTGGGCAATGCTCAGGCGTCCCTTCACACCTTCCCGAAGTTCATGGACCTGCCCGTTCTGGAGTTCCAGCACGAGATCACATCGGTCCGCCACTTCGGGGTCGTGCGTGACGACGAGAACGGTGCGCTCGCCGTGCGATCCGATCATGGCATCGAGGACGACAGCTGAGGTCTTGGCGTCGAGCTGTCCGGTTGGCTCGTCGGCGAGGATGACTGGGCGGTGGGAAGCGAGGGCGCGGGCTATGGCGACGCGCTGTGCCTCGCCTCCGGAAAGAGTGCGGGCCGGTTCGTCGGCCTGGGGCGTCAGCCCGACCATGTCAAGGTAGTCGCCCGCCCGGGTTCTGGCCGCGTTCCTATCCGCACCGTCCGAATACGCCCCGATGGCGACGTTGTCGGTTGCCGTGCGGTCGGGGAGGAGGGAGATCGTTTGGAATACCCAGGATGTCACCTCATGCGGGGAGTGGGCTGTGCCGTCGGGGGCGAACGCCTCGACGGTGCCGCCCTGCGTAGCGAGAAGGTGGCCGATGAGGCTCAGCAACGTCGTCTTTCCGGAGCCCGAAGGTCCGATGATGGCCGCCGAGTGTCCGGACGGGATGTCGAAGTCGATTCCCTTGAGGACGGGTTGCGCCGACCGGGGGTAGCGGTAGGTGACTCCTCGGGCAACTAGTCGCACGAGAGGTCCCTCCGAACCTCGCGGGGATTGAGGAGAACCGTCGTCCCGATGAGGGAGGCGTCGAGGTCGACGGACCCAATGGAGCCGCCGATGCTCTCGACGATCGAGCCCGGGCCGTCGGTGTCCTTGAAGAAGCAGGTCCGGCCGAGGGCGTCGACCACGAGGGCGGATGAGGGAACCGTCCCAACGATGATGGGCTCGGCGAGGTAGACCGATCCGGTGCCTTCCGTCGTGAGACCGAGCGAGGCTGCGATGGCGGCTACGATTTCGGGGTTCTCCACTCGTCCCGATCCGGCGACGTACGGAGTCACGACATCGTTCACCTCGAGCAGAATGTCGGCGTCCCGGGGGATGTTGCGGGTTTCGGTGACGACGATAGCGGCGAGGTGGGCCGTGGTGGTGAAGAGAGCGGCCCCTGGACTTACTGAGTCCCCAGCGTGAACCAAGAGGTCCGAGACGATAACGTCGCCCGTCCCGATCCAGGATAGCGATGAGAGGGAGAGGGTGCCGTTGTTCGAGCCGAATCCCTGGGCCTTGTTAAACGCCTTGATCGCCTGTTCGGTGCCATAGCCGATCGAGCCGTCGACACGACGCGAGTAGTAGCCCTGGGTCTTCAAGAACTGCTGGGCGACCTTGACGTCGGTACCTGAGGCGCCGCGGTTGAGGTCGCGCCACAGAGGGGTGGCGCTCGCGTAGGCGATGACGCGGGCGTCGTTGACAGTGGCGACAACGGTGCCGGTCGTTACGGCCTGCCCAGGGATGACGGCGACGGAGGTGACAGTCCCGTAGGCGGAGATCGAAGGGGAGAGAGCGTCGGAGTACTCGACCTTGACCGCGACGGCCACCCGGCGGTCACGGGAGGCGGATTCGACGGTGCCAATGAGAGGTTCGGGATCGGAAGCTGACTCGA
>CAZTJX010000141.1:0-5059 GCA_964613755.1 uncultured Demequinaceae bacterium
ACCGGCATGATCGCGAGCGACGGCGATCCGAACTTCAGGGCGCCCGCCTTGAAGGGCACGACGACGAGCTC
Organism: uncultured Demequinaceae bacterium; assembly: GCA_964613755.1. Taxonomy (GTDB): domain Bacteria; phylum Actinomycetota; class Actinomycetes; order Actinomycetales; family Demequinaceae; genus JAFGBM01. The sequence goes on from CAZTJX010000141.1 coordinate 72, forward strand.
CTGCGTGCCGAGCCAGTCGAGAGTCTCGGCGCGCACGGGAGCGAAGGGCTTGCCGAACCTCTCCGCGAAGCGGTTCTTGTCCGTGGGGAGGTCGTCCGCGATGTTCATGCACTGCGGGTCGCGGCGGCGCATGTAGTCCTCGGGATAGTTCACGGCGATGCCGTTGCGGCAGCGCGTGACGGTCGCCTCGGTGACGGTGGTGCCGTTCGCGTCGTAGTCGACGTTGAAGACGGGGCCGCCGTCGGGACCGAGGGAGATCCGATAGAGCTCGTCTCGCGTCTCCGGCATCACCAGGCGGGGGCTCGCGTCCAGGGCCGCGCGCACCTCGGGGGCCAAGGCGATGCGATCGAGAATGGCCTTCTGAGCGGGGGTGGACACGGTTCCTCCTTTGGCGCGGCATGCGGCTGCCTACCCGCGCGGGTCTATGCCTCAAGTTTCCCTTACGGCGGCGCGTCTCTCGCAGGACATTCGTCTCGGGCACGGCGACTGGAAGGGGGCCGAGCGGCGACTCCCGTCTCTCCTCGCGGCAGCCTGCGCCTAGTCTGGGCGCATGCCCCACGAACTCCCCCTCGTCCCTTCGGGCCAGGCAGGATCCGAGCTCGCGTTCGAGCAGGATCACGGCGCCCTCATTCGACGATCCGTGCTTCCCGGTGGTGTTCGCGTCCTCACCGAGCACATTCCCGGAATGCGATCGGCGACGATCGGGGCGTGGGTGGGCGTCGGGTCGCGAGACGAGACGCCTGCGCACGCGGGCTCCACCCACTTCCTCGAGCATCTGCTCTTCAAGGGAACCGGGACCCGTACCGCGCTCGAGATCGCCGAGGCCTTCGATCGCGTAGGCGGCGAGCACAACGCGATGACCGGCAAGGAGTACACCGCCTACTACGCCCGGGTCCTCGACGCCGATATCCGGATGGCTCTTGAGATCACCCTGGACATGGTGACGTCCTCGCGAATCGACGCTGCGGACTTCGAGATGGAGCGCACCGTCATCCTCGAGGAGCTTGCGATGAACGAGGACGACCCTGGAGACGTCGCGGGAGAGCGGTTCGCGGAGGCGATCCTGGGCGACCACCCGCTCGGCCGGCCGATCGGCGGGACGCCCCAGATCTACCGCGAGCATTACGTTCCGCGGGGACTGGTGCTCGCGGCCGCGGGGGGAGTCGACCACGACGACGTCTGCGCGCTCGCGATTGAGGCCCTCTCGCGCGGCGACTGGGACCTCTCGACCCCCGCCGTCCCACGCCCGCGCCGCGACACTACGGCCGCCGTCAACGCCACGCTGACGCCGAGCCTCGCGATCGAGCGCCCTGACGAGCAGGTCAACATGATCGTCGGAACCCTGGGTTACAAGGCGACCGATCCGGAACGCGCGGCGGTTGGGGTCTACAACGCCATCCTCGGGGGAGGGATGTCCTCGCGGCTCTTCCAGGAGGTGCGAGAGAAGCGGGGCCTCGCCTACTCCGTTCACTCCTTCCCGTCGCCATCGGCGGAGACCGGGCTGTTCGGCATGTACGCGGGTTGCGCTCCCGAGCGGGCGGGACAGGTGCTTGACCTCATGGTCGCGGAGTTCGAACGCATGGCCACGGGGGTGACGGCGGCGGAGCTTGAGCGCGCCAAGGGGCAGATCGTCGGCTCAACGGTGCTGCGGCTCGAAGACTCCTACTCGCGGATGTCGCGGCTCGCGCGCTCGGAACTCGTCTTTGGGGATTTGTGGAGCATCGGTGAGGCGCTCGACGAGGTCAGGGCGGTCACGGAGGACGACGTCGCGAAGGTCGCCACGGAGCTCGCGTCCCGAGAGCGCGCGGTGGTTCGCGTCGGGCCACGCGCGGACGCGTAGGGTTGAGCCATGCGTGATTCTATGATTCGGGTTGCCGTTCTTGGCGCGGCGGGGCGCATGGGCTCAACGGTGGTGGGGGCGATCGAATCCGCTCCCGACCTGAGCCTTGCCGCCGCGCTCGACCTTGACGACGAGTTGAGCCTCGCGGTCGCGGCGAAGGCTTCGGTTGTCGTCGACTTCACCGTCCCTGACGCGACAGAGGCGAACGTCCACGCCTGTATTGACGCGGGGCTCCACGCGGTCGTGGGGACCTCCGGGTGGAACGAGGAGTCGCTCGAGCGCGTCCGCGACCACCTCCTCGACAAGCCCGAGCTCGGGGTGCTCATCGCACCCAACTTCGCGCTCGGGGCCGTCTTCGCCATGCGATTCGCGGCCCAGGCCGCGCCCTACTTCGAGTCGGTCGAGGTCATCGAGTTGCATCACCCCGACAAGGTGGACGCACCATCGGGGACCGCGCGTCACACGGCCGATCGGATCGCGGCGGCCCGCGCCGATGCCGGCGTTGATCCGTCCCCCGACGCGACCGTGACCGCGCTGGACGGCGCCCGCGGGTCCGACGTCGCCGGGGTTCGGGTCCACTCGGTCCGGCTGCGCGGAATGGTCGCGCACGAGGAGATCCTCCTCGGCAATCCCGGGGAGATCCTCACGGTCCGCCACGACAGCATCGATCGCGAGTCCTTTGTGCCAGGCGTCCTACTCGGCATTCGACAGGTGGGGGTCCATCCGGGACTCACCGTCGGCCTCGACGCGTTCCTCGACGACTAGGACCGTGGTGCGTTTCATTCGTCAACCTGCGATGCTCGCGGCCGCCAGCGTCTCGATGGTCCTCGCGCTGTACCTCGTGCTCGTCGCCAATCGGGCGATCGCTCTGCTCTCCACCCCCGAGGTCGCCGCGCGCGGCTTCGGCGTCGGACTGCTCGTGCTCCCGGTGATCGGGGTGTGGTGGATGGTCCACGAGTGGCGCCTCGGGACGACGGTTCAGCGCATGGCGGACGTCCTGGATCGCCAAGGGCGGCTTCCCATCCACGACGGCGAGACGATGCCCTCGGGGCGCCTCACGGACGACGCGGCGGAGGCCGTGTTCGAGGTGGCGCGACGGGGGGTCGAGGAGCGCCCGGAGGATTGGAGCGCCTGGTTCCATGTCGCGTACGCCTACGAGGCCGCCCGCGACCGGCCAATGGCGCGCAAGGCGCTCCGGCACGCTGCGGATCTCTTCAGGGTCGAGCGCCGTGCCGGCGCCGCGGCCTAGCCCCCACCGCACCGCCTGGCCCCAACCGCACGCCAAGCATCGGGGATGTCACCGATGTCTCGCGCGTGTGTCTTCCCTAGGGTGGCAGGGACGCGAAAGGGGGAGGCATGGAGAAGAACGCCGAAGCGTGGCTGGACAAGGGCTGGTTTCGGAAGGCCCTGGCGGTCCTGCTGATGGTGCACGGGGTGATCCACGCCGTCGGCCCGCTCGCGACCTGGGGTCTGGTCGACTTCGAGAACATCGACGGCGAGCCCACAGTCGCGTTGTCCGACGGAGCGGCCGACGCCCTTGGCGGGGTCTGGATCGTCGCCCTCGTTCTGTTCGTCGTGGCCGCGATCGCTGTACTGCTCCGTCGCACGTGGTGGGCGCCGGTCACTCTGATCGGAGTGGCGATCTCCCAGGTTCTGGTCGTGCTGTTCTGGCAGGGAGCCTGGCGTGGAACGGTCGCAAACGCCCTGATCCTCGCCGCGGTCTGGCTCGCACGCAAGAACGAGCAGCCCTGACCCGCGAAGGAGTGCGCCGGCTCCAAGCGTCGGACCTCGCGACTAGGCTGGCCGCGTGACCGAAGACGACGCCCCCATCCAGTTCCGCTCCGACGTCGAGGTGGACCTGGTGCGCTCCAGCGCCCACGACGCCGACGTCCTCTTTGCCGCCCGCGTCTCCACCAAGGGCGAGCAGTCGCTCGACGACATCGACGGCGACCCCGCCAAGGGCGCCGGGCTCATCAACTACCTCATGCGGGACCGCCACGGGACTCCGTTCGAGCACAATTCCATGACCTTCTACGTGCGGGCGCCGATCTTCGTGTTCCGTGAGTTCATGCGCCACCGCATGGCCTCGTACAACGAGGAGTCCGGCCGCTACCGCGAGCTCCGCCCCGACTTCTATATCCCGGGCCCGGAACGCAAACTCGTCCAAGTCGGCAAGACCGGCGCGTACACGTTCGAGGACGGCACCCCCGAGCAGCACGCCATCGTCGACGCGGAGATTCGCGAGAGCTGCACGGCCGCCTACGCGTCCTACCAGCGCATGCTCGCCGCGGGCGTAGCCCGCGAGGTCGCGCGCGCCGTGCTCCCGGTGACCATCTACTCGTCCATGTACGTGACGATGAACGCCCGCTCGCTCATGAACTTCCTCAGCCTCCGCACCACGCGCGAGGGCACGCACTTCCCGTCGTTCCCGCAGCGCGAGATCGAGATGGTCGCGGAGAAGATGGAGGACGTCTGGGCGGAGCTCATGCCGCTCACGTACGAGGCGTTCAACAAGAACGGCCGCGTTTCCCCGTAGCTACCCCGGATTCCCTGCGGGATCCGCCGGGAGCCTCCATCCGCGGGCCTGCCGCACCGGTAGGCTGAGCCCCATGAACCGTCCCTTCGGCGCCGTCCTGACCGCCATGGTTACGCCCATGCGGAGCGACGGCTCCATCGACCTCGACGGCGCCCAGCGCCTCGCGACCCACCTGATCGACAATGGGCACGACGGCATCGTCGTCTCGGGGACCACCGGTGAGTCGCCCACGACCCACGCGCCGGAGAAGGTGGACCTGATCCACGCCGTCAAGGAGGCGGTCGGATCGCGTGCGACGATCGTTGCGGGCGCGGGATCGAACGACACCGCCCACGCGGTTCGTATGGCCGAGCAGGCCGCCGAGGCTGGCGCCGATGCGCTCCTCTCGGTCACCCCCTACTACTCCAAGCCGAGCCAGCGCGGTGTCATCGCGCACTTCCGCGCGGTAGCCGCGGCGACCGATCTTCCGGTGATGCTCTACGACATCCCCGGGCGCACGGGAATCCCCATCGGCGACGACGCGATCGACTCCCTCGCTCACGTCGAAACCATCGTGGCGGTCAAGGACGCGACGGGAAACGTCGCGCAGGCGAAGGACCGCATTGCGCGTAC
>CAZTJX010000142.1:0-5053 GCA_964613755.1 uncultured Demequinaceae bacterium
GAGCGCTCGACCTCGACGGTGAAGTCGACGTGACCGGGGGTGTCGATGATGTTGATCTGGTGCTTGTTCCAGAAGCAGGTAACAGCCGCGGATGTGATGGTGATGCCGCGCTCCTGCTCCTGCTCCATCCAGTCCGTCGTGGCTGCGCCGTCGTGAACCTCACCGATCTTGTAGTTCATGCCGGTGTAGTACAGGACCCGCTCGGTTGTTGTCGTCTTGCCGGCATCAATATGAGCCATGATGCCGATGTTGCGGACCTTACCTAGGTCAGTCAGCACGTCCTGTGCCACAGCGGGTTCCCCTTTACGTCTTCTCGGCTACCGCGGTTACCAGCGGTAGTGAGCGAAGGCCTTGTTGGACTCCGCCATCTTGTGCACGTCTTCACGACGCTTGACCGCGGCACCGAGGCCGTTGGACGCGTCGAGAATCTCATTCGTGAGGCGCTCGGTCATGGTGTGCTCGCGGCGCTGCTGCGCAAATTCAACAAGCCATCGGAGCGCCAGCGTGTTGGCGCGCGCGGGGCGCACGTCCACGGGAACCTGATACGTCGCACCGCCGACGCGGCGAGACTTGACCTCGAGGGACGGGCGCACGTTGTCGAGCGCCCGCTTGAGGACGCTTACGGCCTCCTGGCCAGACTTCTCACCGACGCCGGTCAGAGCCCCATACACGATGGTCTCTGCGACGGACTTCTTGCCGTCCTGCAGCACCTTGTTGATGAGCTGGGTCACGACCGGGGCACCGAAGACCGGATCGTTGATGATCGGCCGCTTCGGGGCAGGTCCCTTGCGAGGCATTACTTCTTCTCCTTCTTGGCGCCGTACATGCTGCGTGCCTGCTTGCGATTCTTCACGCCCTGAGCGTCAAGCGAGCCGCGCACAATCTTGTAGCGGACGCCGGGAAGGTCCTTCACACGACCGCCGCGCACGAGCACGATCGAGTGCTCCTGAAGGTTATGACCTTCGCCCGGAATGTAAGCCGTGACCTCAATGCCGGTGGAGAGGCGAACGCGTGCGACCTTCCGCAAGGCCGAGTTCGGCTTCTTCGGCGTGGTCGTGTACACACGCGTGCAGACGCCGCGACGTTGAGGACTCGCCTTGAGGGCGGGCGTCTTCGTCTTCGACACCTTCGGCTGGCGGCCCTTGCGGACCAGCTGCTGAATCGTAGGCACTATCTCTCCGTCTGGTAGGTCTGCTGAACGTGCGGTCGCGGTCCGACCCCCGCGCCCGGGCGTGTCGTACCTTGGTGATGTGCGCCGAAAGGCGCACCAAGGGAGGCCCGACGGCGCGGGCACAGCCCACCACGGTACCGTAGGCCCGCCTCTCAGTCAACGCGCCGGCACCACGCATGGCCGGTTGTCACCATCTCTTCCGACGCCACGCCGCGACAATTCGGTCCACCCATGCCCGCGAACCCACGTCCAGCCGAGGATACCCACAGGAGTGTCCCCACGACGACCGGTGTCGAGGGCGTACCCGCTGGAACTCGAACCCAGGGCGCTCCAAGGCACCGAACCTGGTGACAACGGACGGATGCGCCCACATTGCGACGGGCTACGTGAGGCGCCAGGATGGGAGTATGAAACTTCGGACACTCACGATTACCGCGCTGGCGGCCCTTTCTATAGCCGCCTGTTCTTCCGGGGATGCCTCGGACTCTACGACCGGCAGTTCCGATTCGACGCCGGGGGCGACTCAGACCGCCGCGGACCCGGGCGACTCAGGCGATTCCGGCGACTCCGGTGACACGGGTGGTGCTCCCACGGACTTCTGCGATGCCCTCGAGGGCATGGACGATATCGATGAGGATCTCACCGCCGCCACCGACCAACTCAGCGATGTCCTCGACGATCAGTCCACGTGGAACGATCCGGCCACCATCGCCGAACTCCACGATGCAGGACAGTTCATGCTCGATGAGATCCCGGCAGTGACCGACTACTACGAGGCTGCGGCCGCTACCGTCGACGATGCTGAGGTCTCCGCCGCGCTGCTCGCGCTGGGTGACCTCTACGACGTGTACTTCCGCGCGATGGCGGAGGCCGCTGTCAACGCTAACGACGTCATGGGCTACGCACTCAGCTTCGGTTCCGCCATGGGCGACGAGGACATGTCCCAGGTTCTTGCCGACGGAACCGCGGCTGCCTTCACGGTGGGGCAATACGGGATGACTCACTGCGTGAACTAGTCGACGCCGTGAGAACGATCGGGCGGAAAACGGGGGCCGAGTCCCCGCGCGGTGACTAGTCGCCGCGCGGGATCTCGAACTCCTCGAGGCGGACGGCTTGGCCGGCCCCCTCGCCGTAGTATTGGCCGTCCCAGTCGTCGTAGCCGAAGGTTGGGAACAGGTTGGCCTTGGCCTCGTCCGTCGGTTCGATCTTGACGTTCCCGTAGACCGCGAGGCCCGTTCCTGCGGGGATGAGCTTGCCGAGGATGACGTTCTCCTTGAGGCCAAGGAGTGAGTCGGAGCGACCGCCCATGGCGGCCTCCGTCAGCACCCTCGTGGTCTCTTGGAACGAGGCCGCGGACAGCCACGACTCCGTCGCGAGCGACGCCTTCGTGATCCCCATGAGTTCCGGCCGAGCCGAGCCGGGCCTACCTCCGGCCGTGACGGTGTCACGGTTCGCGGTCTCGAAGCGACCTCGTTCCACGAGCTCGCCCGGTAGGAGGGTGGTATCGCCGGAGTCGAGAATGGTCACGCGCCGGAGCATCTGGCGCACGATTACCTCGATGTGCTTGTCGTGGATCTCCACGCCCTGGGAGCGGTAGACCTCCTGCACCTCGTCCACAAGGTGCTTCTGGGTGGCCCGCGGACCGAGGACGCGCAGGACGTTCTTCGGGTCGACGGCTCCCGCGATGAGTTGCTGGCCTACCGTCACCTCGTCGCCGTCCTGAACGAGCAGGCGCGAACGCTTGGTGACGGGGTACTCGATGGGCTCGTCGCCGCTGTTCGGGGTGACCACCAGGCGACGGGTCGCCTCGGAGTCATCCACCGTCAAGCGTCCCTCGACCTCGGCGATCGGGGCCTCGCCCTTGGGCGTTCGGGCCTCGAAGAGCTCCTGAACTCGCGGCAGACCCTGCGTGATGTCGTCGGCCGACGCCACCCCACCGGTGTGGAACGTGCGCATCGTCAGCTGGGTTCCGGGTTCGCCGATGGACTGGGCGGCGATGATACCGACCGCCTCTCCGATATCGACCAGTTCGCGGGTCGCGAGCGAGCGCCCGTAGCAGAGTGCACACGTCCCGACCTTGGACTCGCAAGTCAAGACCGAGCGGACCTTGACCTCGGTAACGTCGGCCGCAATGAACGCGTCGATGAGGACGTCTCCGAGGTCCTCCCCCGCCTTTCCGAGGACTTTGCCCTTAGCGTCCTTGACATCGACCGCAAGCGTGCGGGCGAAGACCGAGGTCTCCACCCGTTCATGCTTGACGCTGTTGCCGGCGCCGTCGCCAGCGACGATCGGCATGGTCAGTCCGCGATCGGTACCGCAGTCGGACTCCCGAACGATGACGTCCTGCGATACGTCGACGAGTCGGCGGGTGAGATATCCAGAGTCCGCCGTGCGAAGTGCCGTGTCCGCGAGGCCCTTGCGGGCACCGTGGGTCGCGATGAAGTACTCAAGGACCGAGAGACCCTCGCGGTAGTTGGACTTGATCGGGCGGGGGATGATCTCGCCCTTGGGGTTCGCCACGAGGCCTCGCATGCCGGCGATCTGGCGAACCTGCATCCAGTTGCCTCGAGCCCCCGAACCCACCATCGTGTGGACGGTGTTGTGAACCGGGAAGTTCTCGCGCATGGCCCTGTCGACCTCGTTGGTCGCCTGGGTCCAGATCTCGATAAGCTCCTGGCGGCGTTCGTCGTCGGTGATGAGACCGGTGTCGAACTGATCCTGGACCTTGGCCGCCTGCGTCTCGTAGCGGTCGAGAATCTGCTGCTTGTTCTTCGGCGTCGCGACGTCGCCGATAGCGATCGTCACGCCCGAGCGGGTGGCCCAGTAGAAGCCCGCCGACTTGAGCGCGTCGAGCGAGGCAGAGACCTCCACCTTCTCGTAGCGCTCCGCAAGGGTGTTGACGATATCGGCCAGCACCTTCTTGTCGACGTCACGGTTGACGAACGGGAAGCTCACGGGGAGAAGGTCGTTGAAGAGCGAACGGCCAAGGGTGGTCTCGAGCAGGAAGTCCTTTCCCTGTTCCCACCCCGCGGGCGGGGTCCAGCCCGTGGGAGGGATCGTCTCCCCGTCGATGCGCAGCGTGATCGTCGCGTTGAGGTCGATGTCGCCCATTTCGAAGGCCATGAGCGCTTCGGCCTCTGACGCGAAGCTGCGGCCCTCCCCCGCGACCCCAGGCTTGCCGAGGGTCAGGTGGTACAGGCCGATGATCATGTCCTGCGAAGGCATGGTCACGGGGCGGCCGTCGGACGGCTTGAGGATGTTGTTCGAGGACAGCATGAGGATACGGGCCTCGGCCTGCGCCTCCGCGCTGAGCGGCAGGTGCACGGCCATCTGGTCGCCGTCGAAGTCCGCGTTGAACGCGGCGCACACGAGCGGGTGAAGGTGGATCGCCTTGCCCTCAACGAGCTGAGGCTCGAACGCCTGGATGCCCAGGCGATGCAGGGTCGGCGCACGGTTGAGCAGAACCGGGTGCTCGGTGATGACCTCCTCGAGCACGTCCCACACTTCGGGGCGCGAGCGTTCGACCATGCGCTTGGCCGATTTGATGTTCTGAGCGAACTTCAGTTCGACGAGGCGCTTCATGACGAACGGCTTGAACAGCTCGAGCGCCATCTCCTTGGTGCAGCTTGAGGGTCGGGCCGACGACGATGACCGAGCGGCCAGAGTAGTCGACGCGCTTGCCAAGAAGGTTCTGGCGGAAGCGCCCCTGCTTGCCCTTGAGCATGTCGGAGATCGACTTGAGCGGTCGGTTGCCCGGGCCCGTGACGGGGCGCCCGCGGCGGCCGTTGTCGAACAGCGCGTCGACGGCCTCCTGGAGCATGCGCTTCTCGTTGTTGACGATGATCTCGGGAGCGCCCAGGTCCAGGAGCCGCTTGAGGCGGT
>CAZTJX010000143.1:0-5042 GCA_964613755.1 uncultured Demequinaceae bacterium
GCTGGACGGTTGTCGTGAGCGCATGCGGATGGCGCCTACCTCCCGGCGCCGCTTGCGGGCAGCCTAAGTCCCCGGAACGACGATCGACAGCGGACGGCCAATGGGGCCGTCGCGCCTCGCGAGCGCCCTTGCAGTCAATGAGTGTTGGAATCCCGAGGGATCCCGGCAACGATTGTCTGCAGGGACGATCACAGCCTCCTGGCAGACAGCCAGTGCCGGGATGGCACCCGCAACCCGCACTCACCGTCGGCAGGGGCGCGCTGCACGATTCCAGCAGGAGTGCTCCGAACCGGGGACCGGGGACCGGTCACCCAGCGATGAGGAATCATCGGCAGGGGCGCGCCGCACGATCCGCGCAGGAAGGCTCCGATCCGCGCACCCGGACCCCGGCGGGGATGAATCATCGGCACGGGCGGCCGGAGGACCCGCAGCCCCGCAGGCGCGGGTCGCGCCGATGCCTAGACGTTGAAGCCGAGCGCTCTGAGCTGTTCGCGACCCTCGTCGGTGATCTTGTCTGGGCCCCACGGTGGCATCCACACCCAGTTGATCCGGAAGCCGTCAACCACGCCGTCGAGCGCCTGCGCCGTCTGATCCTCGATCACGTCCGTGAGCGGGCACGCCGCGCTCGTGAGCGTCAGGTCGATGACCGCGTGCTTGTTCCCGTCGAGGGAGACCCCGTACAGCAGGCCAAGATCCACGACGTTGATCCCCAGCTCGGGGTCGATCACGTCGCGCATCGCCTCCTCGACGTCTGCCGTGGTCGCGACCGCTGCTTTCGCTGCCGCAACGCCTGTAGCGTTCGCTACCGCGGCACCTGTGGCGTTCGCTGCCGCCGCACCTGCGGTGGGCGGAGTGCTTTCCGTCATGAGTCTCGCCTTTCCGGTGTGGCCTTCGCCTGTATCAACGCATCTTTGAGTGCCATCCATCCCAGGAGCGCGCACTTGATGCGCGCGGGATAGCGGCCGACGCCCACAAAAGCTGTCGCGTCGCCCAAGAGGTCTTCCGTCGCCTCGTCCGGCTCGGCGCCGCGCGCCTGCATGAGAGCGAGGAAAGCCTCCTCTGCAGCGCGGGTCTGATCGATGGTGGAACCGAGGACGAGGTCGTGGAGCACGGACACGGACGCCTGGGAGATCGAGCATCCCTGGCCCTCCCATGTGAGGCTCGCGACGCGATCGCCCTCCACCCCGACGCGCAGTCGCACCTCGTCTCCGCACGTCGTGTTGACCTGGAACGACTCGCCCACGCCGGAACCCTCGGCGGGCTCGAGCCCGCGTCCGTGGACCTCCTTGGCGTGGTCCATGATCACCTGCTGGTACATCTGCTCGAGCGCGCTCACATCGTCACCGCCGGAAGGCCGAAGAAGTCGCGTACGGTCGCGAGGGATGCGAGAAACGCGTCCACCTCTCGCTCGGAGGTGTAGACGTGGCTCGAGGCGCGGGTCGAATTCGGAACGCCAAGGCGGCGGTGAAGCGGCTGGGCACAGTGGTGGCCGACGCGCACGGCGATTCCGGCGTCGTCGAGGACCTGGCCGACGTCGTGGGGGTGGACCCCGTCCACGACGAACGCGGCGAGGCCGAGCACGTCCTCGCTTGACGAGCCGGACGGGCCGAGCAGGCGCACCCCCTCGATCTCCTCAACCCCGGTGCGGAGTCTCGTCGCCAGCGCACGATCGCGCGCGGCGACCCCGTTCATATCGAGAGTGCCCAGGTATCGTGTGGCCGCGGCCATGCCGATCGCCTGCGCAATGGGCTGCGAGCCCGCCTCGAAGCGCTGCGGGGCGTCGAGCCACGTCGTCTCGGTCATCGTCACGGTCTTGACCGTCGAGCCGCCGAACACGGATGGGGGAAGCGCGTTTAGGAGCTCGGTGCGGCCGTAGAGGGCCCCGATTCCCGTGGGCCCGAGCATCTTGTGGCCGGAGAACGCGGCGAAGTCGACGCCGAGCGCGGGAAGGTCGAGGGGCAGGTGGGGCGCGGTCTGGCACGCATCCATGACCGTGAGCGCGCCCACCTCGCGGGCGCGCGCGACGATCGCCTCGACCGGGTGGATGACGCCCGTGACGTTGCTCGCGTGCTGGAAGGCGACGACGCGCGTTCGCGGCCCCACGACGTCGGCGAGGCTCTCGATGTCCAGGCGCCCCTCGTCGTCCACGGCGATCCAGCGGAGCGTGGCGCCGGTACGGCGTACGAGGATCTGCCACGGGATGAGGTTGGCGTGATGCTCGGACTCGGTGACGACGATCTCGTCGCCCTCGGCGAGCGCGAACTGCCGTGCCTCCGAGCCCCCGAGACCCTGGGACGCGTTGCCCATACCCGAGGCCACGAGGTTGAGGGCCGCGGTCGCGTTCTCCGCCCAGACGATCTGCTCGGGGGCGGCGCCGACGAACTCCGCGACCGTGGCCCGGGCACCCTCAAATGCCTCCGTGGCCTCCTCGGCGAGCATGTGCGCGCCGCGACCCACCGCGCCGTTGCTGAACCGGTAGAAGTCCGCCTCGGACTGGAGGACCAGGCTCGGCTTGTGGGAGGTCGCAGCCGAGTCCAGGTACACCAGGGCGCGTCCGTTCCTGCTCTCACGCAGTAGTGCGGGGAAGTCGGATCGGACGTCGCTCAGCATGACTGGTCCCGGCTACGCCTTCGCGAGGAAGCGGTCGTAGCCCTCGGCCTCGAGGTTCTCGGCGAGCTCGGGTCCGCCCTCCTCTGCGATCCGACCGTTGACGAACACGTGGACAAAGTCGGGATCGATGTAGCGGAGGATGCGCGTGTAGTGGGTGATGAGCAGGACGCCTGCCCCCGTCGCCTCCTTGGCGCGGTTCACGCCCTCGGACACGACGCGGAGGGCGTCGATGTCGAGGCCAGAGTCCGTCTCGTCGAGGATGGCGAACGTAGGGGTGAGCAGCTCCATCTGGAGGATCTCGTGCCGCTTCTTCTCCCCGCCACTGAAGCCCTCATTCACGTTGCGCTCGGCGAAGGCCGGATCCATCTTGAGGCTCGCCATGGCCTCCTTGACCGATTTGACCCACGTGCGGAGCTTGGGGGCCTCGCCGTCGATCGCGGTCTTGGAGGTGCGGAGGAAGTTCGAGACGGAGACGCCGGGGACCTCCACCGGGTACTGCATCGCGAGGAAGAGCCCCGCGCGGGCCCGCTCGTCCCCACTCATCGCGAGGACGTCCTCGCCGTCGAGGGTGACGGTGCCGTCCGTCACCTGGTACTTCGGGTGGCCGGCGATGGAGTACGCGAGGGTGGACTTGCCGGAGCCGTTAGGACCCATGATGGCGTGCGTCTGTCCGGACTTGATGGTGAGGTCGACGCCGCGCAGGATGGGCATGGCGCCCTCCTTGGTGTCGACGCTGACCTTGAGTCCGCGGATTTCGAGGGTGCTCATGCGTTCTCCTTGGCTGGGCTCGTGGGTTCGTCGACGTTCACCAGGATGGCGTCACCGTCGACTCGAACGGGGTAGGTGCGGATGGGGGTCATAGCGGGTAGCTCGTGGGGTTCACCGGTGCGCAGGTCGAAGCGGCTTCCGTGTGCCCAGCATTCGATCTCGCAGCCCTCGATGTCGCCCTCGGAGAGGGAGACGTCCGCGTGGCTGCAGGTGTCGTCGATCGCGTAGACCGTGCCGTCCTCGGTTCGGACGACGGCGATGGCACGCTTCCCTCCGGCGTCCAGGGGGAGGTCGGCGCGGAGCGCCGCCCCGGGGGCGAGGTCGGAGGCCTTGCAGGCGGTTCGCTCAGTCATGCGCCACCCCCAACTCCCGATCGATCGCGCGCATGAGGCCCTCTTCGACACTCGGCACGCCGATCTGGCCCACGAGGTCCGCGAAGAAGCCGCGAACGACCATGCGGCGCGCCTGGTCCTCGGGGATCCCTCGCGACTGCAGGTAGAACATCTGCTCGTCGTCGAAGCGGCCCGTGGCCGACGCGTGCCCCGCCCCCGCGATCTCGCCCGTCTCGATCTCGAGGTTGGGGACCGAGTCCGCGCGGGCTCCGTCGGTGAGCAGGAGGTTGCGGTTGAACTCGTAGGTGTCGGTTCCCTCGGCGGCGGCGCGGATGAGCACGTCGCCGATCCACACCGTCCGCGCCGTCTCGCCGGCAAGCGCCCCCTTGAATGCGACGCGCGATCGGGCGCGAGGGGCGACGTGGTCGACAAAGACGCGATTCTCGATGTGCTGGCCCGAGTCCGCGAAGTACAGCCCGTAGAGATCAACCTCCGAGCCCTCCCCCTCCATGACGACGGAGGAGTTGGTTCGCATGACGCCCGAGCCGAGCGATACGACCGAACCGCGCAGATGCGCGTCCTTGCCGATGCTGACGACCATGTCGGTCAGGTGGACGGCCTCGGTGGCGCACTCGTCGATGAGGACCAGGTTGAGGTGCGCGCGCGGGGCCAGCTTGATCGAGTAGAACTCGGAGGCCACTGTGGACCCTGTGAACTTGGCGATCACCGTCACCTCCGCGCCCTCGCCCACCTCCATAACGAAGTGCGTGCGGATCTGAGGGCCCTCGAAGGCGACGCCGAACTCCACGGGGCGCGCGACGATCGCGCCGGGCGCGACCTGCATGAGCATGCCCCTGGGTGCGCGCGCGGAGGCGATGACCCCCGCTCGGTCGCTCGCCGCGCGCACGGAGCGCGAGCGGGCATCGTCTGGCTCGATCTGCGTGATCGTGACGCCCGTGGGGATGGTCCCGAGGTTCCAGATGGGGGTGTCCGTGACCGCGACGTCGTCGAGCGTGGCGCCGAGCCGGTTCAGCGGCGTAAAGCGCCATTCCTCCTCACGGCCCGTGGGGCTAGGGAAGTCCGCGACGTCGAAGGACGTGGGGCGCTCCGCGCGGGACGTGATGGGGACGACCGAGCCCGGCCCGGTGCCATGCGTGTGCGCGTCGTCTGCCGTCGCCTTGCTGTGGTCGGTCGTGAGGGTCTTGGCGGCGCTCATCCGACGGCTCCTTCCATCTGAAGTTCGATGAGTCGGTTGAGCTCGAGCGCGTACTCCATGGGTAGCTCGCGCGCGATGGGCTCGACGAAGCCGCGGACGATCATCGCCATGGCCTC
>CAZTJX010000144.1:0-5018 GCA_964613755.1 uncultured Demequinaceae bacterium
ATCCATCTGGCGTCCTCGCGCTCGCTTTGGGCGAATGGCCGGAGGACGTAGTCGGCGGCGTCCATGCGCCCCGGAGGTCGGCCCACACCAGCGCGAACGCGAATGTAGTCCTTCGTTCCCAGCGCCTTGGTGATGTCCTTGAGCCCGTTGTGACCGCCCTCCCCACCCCCGCGCTTGGTCTTCACGACTCCGAGAGGAAGATCGATATCGTCGTGCACGACAATCACATTCGTGGGATCAACGGAGTAGTACTTGGCAAGCGCGGTTACCGGCCCACCACTGCGATTCATATACGACAGTGGGATGCCGAGAACAACCGCCGGCCCCGGCGCCCCCGATTCGCCTGCAAGCCGAATGGTGCCGACGCGCGCGATCGATTTGTGCGCCCCAAGGACGGTTCCGCCGCGACGTGCCAACTCCGAGACAACCATCTGCCCCATGTTGTGGCGCGTGGCGGAATACTCCGGCCCCGGATTGCCGAGGCCAACGACGAGTTCCGCCATCGGGACCCTTCCGGCCTACTCCGAGGCTTCCGTATCGGTTACCTCGGATTCCTCAGCCGCCTCAGCCGCCTCGGCGGCTTCAGCGCTTGCCTCGGCAGCCTCGGCGGCGAGCGCCGCGTCGGCGGCTTCGTCGGCGGCCGACGTGCGCGGGTACGTGATCGCGATGACGATCGCGTCGGGATCCGTCACGAGTTCAGAGCCTGCAGGGAGATCCACCTGACCCGCGAAGATCTTGTCCCCGTCCTCAAGCCCCTCGACAGAGACCTCAATACCCTCGGGAAGATGCGTCGCCTCCGCCTGGATCGACAGCGTACTGTGCTCCAGCATCACGATCGTGCCGGAGATCGAATCGCCGACGACGTGGAGGGGCACATCGACCGTGAGCTTCTCGCCCTTGCGGACGATCAGAAGATCGACGTGCTCG
Organism: uncultured Demequinaceae bacterium; assembly: GCA_964613755.1. Lineage (GTDB taxonomy): Bacteria > Actinomycetota > Actinomycetes > Actinomycetales > Demequinaceae > JAFGBM01. Next base: position 928 of record CAZTJX010000144.1, read on the forward strand.
ATGATCTGACGCACGGGGTCGCGCTGCACGTCCTTCGCGATCGCGAGTTGCTCGTCCTTGCCGATCGCGATGGTGAGAAGTGCGTTCGCGTGCTTGAGGGCCATCATCGTCTGATGTCCCGGAAGAAGGATATGAACCGGGGCGGTGCCATGCCCGTACAGGACGGCAGGGATCTGACCAGCGGCGCGCGCGCGACGAGAGGCACCCTTGCCGAACTCGGTGCGTGGGTCAGCGGCGAGCTTCAGGGCGTCGGACATCGGTGGTCTCCTCGATAGCGGTCAGGTCGCGGGTCCGGGCGAGGTAGTGCGCGGAGCGCCTGCCGCGTCGATGACGGAGGCCGCAGCACTCCCTCGCCGTGGAACGGACGTAGTCTACCGGCCCGCGTGGCGGCACGCGAATCGCTACACTGTCCCACGGGAGAGGATTTCGGATCATGGGGGTTCTGTTCGTCCGCGTGACCGCATGCGTCGCGACGACTTTGGCGCTCGTCGCGCTCTCTGCGTGCTCCTCCGATTCCCCCACGACCACTTCCCCGACGGTCTCGCTCACCTCGACCCCCTCAAGCACGGCCGCGAGCCCCTCGCCCACCGCGACCTCGACCGGCCTCGTCGCCGAGGGCCGTGATGTGGCGATGTCCGACGAAGAGGCACTCGCGCGCATCGCCAATCCCCAAACGGGTGAGACCTGGTTCTCGACGCCTCTCCCGATCGACCCTCCGGCCTGGGCCGCGAGCGATCCGAACCTCGGCGCGTCGTCCGTCTCCTGGTTCGAGTTCGGAACGCGGGCAGACAAGACCATCGTCGGCTTCGTCGACGAGAACATCCAGGAGCTCTTCGAACGAAGTCCAACCGGAACCTGGGAGTGGATCGGGGCACCTTCGGCGCGGCAAGCGATTACGGGTGCGAGTGGTGTGACGTTCGGATTCCCCGAGGTGCCACTGAACGAGGCAATCTACTACGATTCCCTCACGCTTCCGGCCCAGTTCACGCTTCCGACAGGGGAACCCCTGGAGGTGCACGAACGCGACAGGGGAGGTTTCGCGAATCCCGGGCACACCGTCGCAAATCAGCCGACCGGAACGACCGTCGACTCGCTCGGCGGGTACTCGATCATCCGATACACGACACCAGTCTCCTTCGTGTGGTCAGGGTTCTACGGTGTGACCGCTCCCCACGGCGTGACCTACCAGGATCTCTACTACATGCTTCGCACGCCCTACGGCACGTATATCCCCCTGTTCTACGACCCCTTCGCTGGCTTTGGCGCCGTGACCTGGTCCGTACCGACCACCGTCGTGTCCGATCCGAACTCGTACCTCGCCGACCTCAACGACATCTCCTGCGGCGTGTGGGAGAAGGACCACAACACGATCGTGTCCGGCGTGCCGTCGACGGACTGGACGATCGCGGGAAAGACGACCCTCGGCGAAAACGTGTACGTCCCCACCACCGCGAACCCGCTCGTTCAGCCGCTTTACGACTCCTACATCGCGAGCAGGGCGGCCTTGGGTGGGACCACCGCGAGCCTCGAAACCTTCAGGAACGCTCCTGCATTCGTCGGGTACGTCGTCCCCGGGACGGGCGAGTGGATCGTCTACCTCAACGGGAGCTACTCGGGCCGCGCCTGGTGCTAGGAACCGCGACGACCCCTAGGAGTTCCCGCCGAACAGACTCGTGACCGAGCCATCATCGAAGACCTCACGCACGGCGCGAGCGATGAGCGGTGCGATCGGCAGGACGGTGAGGCCCTCGAACCGCTTGTCGTCGGGGACGGGAAGCGTATCGGTGATGATGACCTCGGTGATCCGCGAGTCGCGAAGCCTCTCGACCGCAGGCCCGGAGAGAAGGCCGTGGGTCGAAGCGACGATGACATCCTTCGCATCGTTCTCGAAAAGAGCCTCGGCCGCCTGGACGATGGTGCCACCCGTATCGATCATGTCGTCGACGATGACACAGGTGCGTCCCTCGACCTCACCAACGAGCTCGTGGACCTTCACCTGGTTCGGCACGCTCGGGTCACGACGCTTGTGGATGATCGCGAGGGGCGCCCCAAGGAAGTCCGACCACTGGTCCGCGAGGCGAACGCGACCGGCATCGGGCGAGACCACCGTGAGGTTGTCAGGAGCGACGCGCGTGCGCACGTACTGCGCGAGGAGGGGCATTGCCCAGAGGTGGTCGACCGGGCCGTCGAAGAAGCCCTGAATCTGCGCCGTGTGAAGGTCTACCGACATGATCCGGTGGGCGCCGGCCGTCTTGAAGAGATCGGCCATGAGGCGAGCGGAAATCGGCTCGCGCCCTCGGTGCTTCTTGTCCTGGCGTGCGTACCCGTAGCACGGAGCGACCACGGTGATCCGCGCGGCAGAAGCCCGCTTGAGCGCGTCGACCATGATGAGTTGCTCCATGATCGACTTGTTGATGGGAGCCGCGTGGGATTGCAGAACGAAGGCGTCCGCGCCGCGGACGCTCTCTCCAAAACGCACGTAGAGCTCGCCATTGGCGAACGAGAAGGAATCGGTGGGCAGAAGCTCGGTCCCGAGTCCCTCGGCTACCTGCACGGCGAGTTCGGGGTGTGCCCTTCCCGAGACCAGAACTAGTCGCCGTTCATTCGCGTTCGAAATCCCGGAAATCATGACTCCCCCTTGGCTCCTGACCGCTTCGCGGCGGCCCTCTCCTTCTGCGCCCCGGAAGCGAGCGCCCCGGGCTCCGTCGCGGCCTCGCGCGCCGCTTGCGCAGCCTTCGCCGATGGTGTGCCCGGCCTCCGACGTTCCACCCAGCCCTCGACGGTCTGCTGCGGAGCGGAATTCATCCCGAGTGCCCCGGCGGGGACGTCGCGCCGGATGATGGCCCCCGCGCCCGTGTAGGCACCGTCGCCCACCGAGACCGGCGCGATGAGGGTGTTGTCCGAGCCGATACGCACATGATCACCCACGGTCGTGTGGTGCTTCGTCACGCCGTCGTAGTTGACGAAGATCGTCGCCGCGCCGACGTTCGACTCCTCCCCGATCGTCGCATCGCCGACATACGACAGGTGGGGAATTTTGGAGCCGCGGCCAATCTGGGCGTTCTTGGTCTCGACGAACGCTCCGATCTTGCCGTCCCTGCTGAGGTTGGTTCCGGGGCGGAGGTAGGAGAAGGGGCCGACACTTGCCCCTACGCCAATGATCGATTCGATTCCGTGCGAGCGGACAACCGTGGCCCCCTCGCCGACGATCACGTCCTTCAGCGTCGTGTCCGGTCCGATCGTGGCGCGCGTGGCGACGGTCGTGGTGCCCTGAAGCAGGGTTCCGGGCAGCAGTGTCACGTCGGCTGCGAGGGTCACCCCCGCATCGATCCATGTGGTCGCGGGATCGACGATCGTGACCCCCTCCAACATCCAGCGCTCAAGGATCCGCGCGTTGAGCTCGGCCCCAGCGCGAGCGAGTTGGACGCGATCGTTCACCCCCTCGGCCGCCGCGGAGTCCTCGAGCATGATCGCCCGCACGACACCTCCTGCGGCACGCGCGACTCCGATCACATCCGTGAGGTACATCTCGCCCTGAGCGTTCTCCCTACCAACGCCAGCGAGGGCATCCCTCAAGACGTCGGCGTCGAAGGCGTACGTGCCGGTATTGATCTCGGCGATGGCCCGCTCCTCCTCGGTCGCATCGCCCTCCTCGACGATCCGCGCGACGTCTCCCGTCGCGGGTTCGCGTACGATCCGCCCGTAACCCTTGGGGTCCTCAAGGAGCGTCGTGAGTACGGTGACGGCGTTGCCGTCCACCCGGTGCGCCTCAGCAAGCTCGGTCAAAGTGCCGCCATCCATCAGAGGTACGTCACCCGACGTGACGAGGAGGGTTCCGCTGATCTTGGCCGCCGCAACATCCTTCCTACTCCGTGAGCCTGCCGCGGCGAGAGCCGCGCCCGCGGCAGCGTCGAGCGCGGTCAGTGCGCTCCAGACGGCCCGTCCCGTTCCGGGGATCTGGTCCTGATCCGCGATAAGCGCCGCGGGGGCAATGTCGTGGACGTGCGCGGACACCAACTCTGCCTCGTGGCGCACAACGACGACGGTGCGCATCGGCGCGGTCTCGCTCGCGGCTACGAGGACGTGGTGGA
>CAZTJX010000145.1:0-5011 GCA_964613755.1 uncultured Demequinaceae bacterium
TGCTGTCCACGTCCTGGCTCGCAGTGGTGGGTGCGGGGGTGAAGAGAGGAGCCTGTGCCCCCGCGCCTCCCGGCTGAAAGGTGGGTTGGGAACCCGTCGCGGGTCCGGGTGCCGTAGGGCCCCGCGGGATGACCGGCTGCGCCCCTGTCGCGGGGCCAGTGGCGGCTCCCGCTGGACCGGGCGCGAATCCGCCTTGAGCGGGACCTCCCGCCGCTTGGGTGGGCGTGAAGCTGCCCGTCGCGGGACCTGCCGCCTGGGTGGGCGTGAAGATGCCCTGACCGGGACCCGCCCCCTGACCGGGACCCGCCCCCTGACCGGGACCCGCCCCCTGGGCGGGCTGGGTGCTACCCGGGCGTCCGCTCGGCATGAAGACGCCTGGACCGGCCTGCGGCTGAGCGGTGGCGCCACCTACTCCCTGAGCGGGCTGCTGAGCCGGATGGACGTGCTGAGTCCAGCGCTGTCCATCCCAGTAGCGCAACTGGCCGGGAGTCTGGGGGTCCGGATACCAGTTCGCCGGCGGTAGCGACGACGGTGGCGTTGTCATGTTGTCTCCAAAGTGGGTACTCCCAATCCTGCCCTATCGCGACGATACCGGAGTGGGTAGGGAGTTCGGAGCGAAACCGCGCCAATCCCAGAGTTCTCTCCCAAGATCTCATCGCGCGTAGGCGCCCCGATGGGCAAGATGTTCGATGTCGCCATGGTTCCGAAAACGTCGATGATGCTTGCCGCTACCGCAATCCCCGTCCCCACGAGCCCGAAGCCCGCTCGGCCGCAGACGTGTCCGCCCGAGCCCGCCTTGCTGATCACCCGGATGGCGGACCGTGCCGTGCGCCCCGCTTTCGTCCCTCCTAGGACCCGGCAAGACCGGATCGGGATATCAGGGGATGGCTTCCCTTGGTCGTTTTCGAGCGTTATCGGCCACGATGCTATCCGCCGCGCACACCCGGCGAAGCACGAAGGGGCCGGAACGCTGACGTGTCCCGGCCCCCTGCGGCGCGCTAGACGAGCGCGGGCTCGAGCTCCACCTCACGGCTGTGCTCGGTGCCACCCTCAAGGCTCATGGAGGGGAGCCATGAGAGCCACGATGGGAGGTACCAGTTCGCCCTGCCCATGAGTGTCATGAGCGAGGGAACGAGGATCGTGCGAATGAGCGTCGCGTCGATGATGACCGCGGCGCCGAGGCCGAAGCCCATCTGAGCGAATTCGGCGAGGTCGCCGATGGCGAACCCGGCGAAGACCGCGACCATGATGAGCGCCGCGCCCGTGATGAGGGCCCCCGTGCGGCTGAGGCCCTTCACGACCGCGACCTTGGTGTCGCCCTGCTCGTCGTAGCTCTCTTTGATCCGGCTCAACAGGAACACGTGATAGTCCATGGAGAGACCGAAGAGGACGGCGAACAGGAAGAGCGGGATCCACGGCGCGATGCCGTCCACCTGAGGCATTCCCAGGAAGTCCGCGCCCCACCCGTACTGGAAGACCGCGACGAGGAGGCCATAGGCGGCCGCCGTCGAGAGCAGGTTGAGCAGGATCCCGGTCGCCGGGATGACAATCGACCGGAACCCGATGAGGAGCAGGATGAGACTCGCGCCGAGGACGAGTGCAAGCACGCCAGGAACGGCGTCGAGAATGATCTGGGTGAACTCGTGCGAACCCCAGGCATCGCCGCCGAGCAGGGCCGTCGCGCCCGTCCCAGCGAGAGCCGTTGGGATGACCACGTCGTGAAGGTGCATGATCGCCTCCTCGGAACGCTTGTCGCCCGAGTCGTAGACATCCTTCGTATTGATAAAGACCACGTCTCCAAAGTCATGCACTGCCGTCTCGGCGAAGCCGGGATCGGCCTCGATCGTCGCGGCGAGCGTAGCGATCTCGGCCGGGGCTCCCGACGCGTTCTCGATCGCGATTACTGTGCCCGAACGGCCCCAGCCGAAGTCCTCGACCAGGATGTCCTGCGCCTGGCGGATGATGTTGTCCTCTGGCAGGGAGTCGAGCCCGGGGAACGTGAGTCGCATTCCGAACGTCGGTGCTGCCAAGGCAAGGAGCACAGCGAGGCCGATACCCGCAGCGATCGCGGGGCGCCGAATGACGCTTCGCGCCACGGCGGCCCAGACCTTGGGTTCGCGGCCCGGATGGGCGGTGGGGATCCTGCCCTTGTTCACACGGTCGCCCAGAAGCCTGAGCACGGCGGGAAGTAGCGTGAGGGCGGCGAGGACGGAGGCGAGCGCGACGAGTATCGCGCCACCACCGAGGCTCCTCATGATGGTGCTTGGGACGAGCAGCATGCCGGAGAGAGCGACGATCACCGTAAGGCCGGAGAACAGCACGGCACGCGTCGCTGTGGCCCCGGCCATGGTTACGGCGTCGAGGATCTCGCGCCCCGCGGTGCGCTCCTCGCGGAACCGCTGGACGACGATGAGCGTGTAGTCGATGCTCAGGGCTAGGCCCATCATCGTGATCATATTGACGATGAAGAATGAGAGTTCGAACGCCTGGCCGACGACTGCGGTGAAGCCCACCGCCGTGGTGATGGATACGATCCCCAGAAGGATCGGCACGCCAGCCGCGACGAGCGCGCCGAAGACGATCGCCAGAATCACGATGGCGATGCCGATTCCGATGGTCTCGCCCTTGACGAGGGTTTCCTCGGCGAGGTGGTCGAACGCGACATTCACGCTGGCGTTCCCGAACGCCACGATGGTGAAGCCGTCGGCCTGGACGGATGCGACAGCGTCGTTGATCGCCGTGCCAAGGGCCGTCTGGTCGTCGCCCGAGAGCTCGGGAACCTCCACCGATACAAGCGCGGTGAAGCCGCTCTCTGAGACGGGGAACGGCTGCGCCTGCGACGGGGCGGAGACGGAGAGGACCCCGTCGATTCCGTCGACGGCGGCGACGACCGCGTCGAGCCTCGCGTTAAAGCTGGCGTCTCCGAATCGCGAAGCCTCGGACGAAACGATGATCGTCTCGACGGCGGTCTCGTCGCCGGTCGACTGGTACTGGTCGATGAGGTCTTGCACCTGCTCCGACTCGGTAACGGTGAGGATCCTCTCCTCCTGTGTCAGCGCACTGCCGAGGAAGCCCGCCGCGTAGATGGCGGCGGCCAGGCCAAGGACCCAGGCGCCGACGGTGAGCCACGGTCGCCGGGCCGAGGCCCTCGCGATCCGCCCGGTGAATCCGATACTCATGTCTCCTCCATTGATGGTGGTGATGTCTGCGTTCACTGTCGCGGTCCGAGCGGGGTGTCACCATGGGGCACGACCCCGGTTCGAACCCTGGTCTTGCCTGAGTCGGGCCGACTCCCACGGCGCCCGCGCTGACGTTTTCGACGCTACGGAAGGAGCCTCGACGGTACAGCCCGCATGCGAGCGAACCTGGAAGGCCCGGCGAGTGAACCTCCGTTGGTTCGCTCGGGGGAAGCGGCCTCAGGGTTCCCCCGGACGGGGGAGCGGGTTCGGCGCCTCAGGGTGACGACGTTGCGGGTCATGTCGGGCACGATGGATTCATGACCTTCCTTCGACGCGTGTACGCGCCCCTTTGGTCGGGTCGGCTCTACCTCGAGTCCGCCTATCTACTCCTGGGTTTGGTGTTCGGGATCCTGTGGTCCGTGCTGTTCATCTCCCTGTACGCGGTGGGCGTCGGCACGGTGATCGTGTGGATCGGCGTAGCGATACTGATAGGCACGCAGGCGCTCCTCCGGCCGATCGGCGCATTCGAGCGCACACAGATCGGGTGGCTCCTGCGTCGGGACGTCCCTGCTCCCCTGCCGTTGCGACGCAGTCCCCTTGCAGACTCGCGCCGCCCCGACTGGGTGACGGTTCGCGCCTGGTCCCATGACCTCGTCCACGATGCCCACAGTTGGCGTGTGCTTGGCTGGGTCATGCTCCGGCTCGTGACGGGGCCCGTGGGGTTTGCGCTCGCCATCGCCTACCTCTCGGCCTCCGCCTCCCTTCTCGTCGCTCCCTTCCTCGCGATTCCCTCGTGGGGCCAGGCCCCCGGCGACTACCCCTGGGACCAGTGGTTCTTCCTCGGACCGGTCGCATTTCTCGTCGTGGCACCCATGCTCGCGTGGTCGGTCAGGTGGACGGCCGATCTGCACCGCCATATCGCCCTCACGTGGCTCGGTCCGTGCGGGGTCGAGGTCCGGCAGGCCGCGCTCGCGCGGGCCTCGCTCGCGGAGGAACAGGTGCGCATCGATCAGGAGTTACACGACAGCATTGGACACATGATCTCGATGATCGTCGTCCAGGCCGGTGCTGGCGTTCACGTCTTCGACTCCGACCCGACCTTCGCGCGTCGCGCGCTCTCGACCATCGAGGAGCGCGGGCGTGCCGCCCTCGGAGAACTCGATCGCATCATCGCGAGGATTCGCGGCGACGCCCCCGAGTCACACGTTCCCCTCCCCGACGCGAGGGACCTCGCCACCCTGATTTCGGGAGCCCGTGACGCGGGCATCGATATCCACGCGTGGATCGATGTGGGAGAAGTGCCCGTCGCCCTCGGTCGGGGGATCTACCGAGTCGTCCAGGAGGCGGTCACGAACGCCGCGAAGCACGCGCCGGGTCGTCGGGTCGACGTTGCGGTGGTCTCGGACTCCGAGGTCGTAGCCATCTCCGTCCAGAATCCGCTTGGTGAGGACGCTCGGGAGGATGTGGACCGAGGGAATGGGCTCGCTTCCATCCGCGATCGAGTGACGATCCTTGGTGGGCACGCGACCCTCGGCCAAACGGGGGGCGGCGACTTCGCGGTGAGGGCGATCCTGCCGCAGGGAGCCATGCTCCCCGACGGGGCGAGCTCGGATTGCCGCCTGACGGCCCGATGCCGGTGCCTGGTGTGTTCTATGACGAGGAAGATCAGGGCATGAGAATCGCCATTGTTGACGACGACCCCCTGGTCCGTATGGGCCTCCGCGCGATCCTCGCCTCGGTGAAGGGCTGGGAGATCGTCGCCGAGGCGGGAGACGGAAGGGAGGCCGTCGACGTCGTGAGCGCCTCGGCGCCCGACCTCGTCCTCATGGACA
>CAZTJX010000146.1:0-4995 GCA_964613755.1 uncultured Demequinaceae bacterium
CGCACCCGACTTGTAATCGGGCGGTTGCGGGTTCAAGTCCCGCTGCCAGCTCCGCTATGATGGGTAATGCTGGTGCCGCGGTACCGAAAACCGATTTCGGGAATGTGAGAAAAGTCGCGTCATAAATGAGGCGTGGGTCACTCTCATATGTTGACGGCAATCAGCCGATAGAAACGGTAACCGAGTCGGCCCCTACCCAGGGTCGGCACAGGAAACCACCGCGTCTTCGGGCGCGTCATACATATTGAGGGGATTTCCCATGGCTAGCAGGAAGAATCGTTCGCGGAAGTCGCTCGCGGTCGCGCTCGCGATCGTGGGAGTCGCGGGCCTCAGCATGGCCTCGGCCGCGCAACTTAACGTTACGTCCGACACGGTGGCGGCGGGTGTTGACACCATCACCGCGTGCGACGCCGACGGCGTCACGGTCACGTACGGCACGACCTTCTCCGGTGGTGTCTACGAAGTCAGCTCCGTCACGATCGCTGGGGTCGATGACACCAACTGCGACGGACGCACCCTGGACTTCACGCTGCTCGACGTTACCAACGCTGCCATTGGCAGTGGCACGGCAACCATCGCCAGCGGTACCACGTCCTACACGATCGGTAGTCTCACGACCAGCGCCGAGGCGCTGACGGGGATTGCAGTGGTGATCCACTAGTCCTTTCGAGGACTCGCTTAAGGGGCGGCCACGTAAGTGAATCGTCTATCGACAGATACCGGCGTGCACACAGATGCACGCCGGTATCTGTCGGTTCTCGGCCAGTGTGCGCTGTGGATGGTTGTCGCATTCAACGCCTGGTTCCTTTGGCCCAGTTCGCTCGGAGGTTCCACGACCTTCGTTGTCGTGAACGGCCAGTCAATGGAGCCTCTCTACGCGGCCGGGGATCTGGTCGTGGCCCGGAAGGGCGCCCCCGTGGTCGGTGATGTGGTCGTCTACAGGCCGGAGGGGCTCGGCGATGCCAAGGTTGTCCACCAGATCGTTGGAGGAGACGGCACGACCGGATGGGACGTACAGGGCACGAACAACGATTGGCTCGACCCGTGGCAACCCACGAACGATGATGTCGTCGGCATTGTCGTCTTCCACATCGGCGCGGCGAACCACGTCGGCACCGTGATCCTCAGCCCGCTCTTCTGGGGAGCCTTCCTCCTCGTGGCGGTCGGGCTGCTCCTGTGGCCTGAGAAGCCAGAGGAGCCGGAAGAGCCTCAGAAGCCCGAGGGAACTGTTGCCCCGGTTGATCGCGAAAAGGCCGCACCGCCACGGATGGCCCCCAAGGCGCGCAAGGTTCCTGCCAGGGCCGGTAAGCCTGGCCAATAGCGCCTGGATCGCGACGTACCGTACCGAACGTGCCAAATGCCGCGTCATGAATGAGGCGTTGGTCACTCTCATGAGGTGACGGCAATCCGTCGATAGCAGTACCGAGCGCTTCGCGCGTCGTCGGCCGCAATGCAGATAGCCATCGCGATCCGCGAAGCTTGGATGATTCGAATCGAGGGGACGGGCGCACAGGTGATTCGGCACACGACCGAAATCGGCGCGCACACCCGTGCGCGGCGCCTCCTGTCGTACGTCGGAAGTCTCGCCTTGTGGGCTGTCGTGGCATTCTGTGCGTGGTTCCTGTGGCCGTCATCGCTCGGGGGTGCGACGACCTTCGTCCTCGTGAACGGCCATTCGATGGAGCCCGACTACTTCCCCGGGGATCTGCTCGTCGCGCGCACGGGCGAGCCGTCCATCGGCGACGCCATCGTGTACCGCCCCGGCGGCCAGTACGGCGACGCCAAGGTCGTGCACCAGATTATCGGTGGGGACGGCGTGTCTGGGTGGGAGATGAAGGGGATCAATAACGACTTCATTGACCAGTGGAGGCCGACGAACGAGCAGGTGGTGGGCCTTGTGCAGGTGCGCATTCCGAGCCTTGGTGGACTCGGTACCGTCCTTCTCAGCCCCGTTCTCTGGGCGGGGGTCCTCATCGTTGCTGTCGGCCTCCTCGTGTGGCCCGAACGCGACGACGACGATGACGCGACGGCCGCTCGGGTCACCGACGCGGTTCTCACACGGACGGCATCGAGATGACCAGGGGGCGCTCCGCCGCTTCGCGGAGGTGGGCGATCATCGCGACGGGCGCGGTGGCGCTGTCGCTGGCCGGCCTTGCGATTGTGAGTGCCGCTCAGCTCAATATCACCGGAACTGGCGTCGCCCTCGCCAGCGAGACTCGCTGCACGAACGGGCCCATCGCGACGACCCCCGAGACCCTCGTGACCGGCACGACCTACGCGGCGGTCAGCCTCGCCGCGCTGACCGGATGCGACGGACTCTCCGTGCAGGTCACCGTCTACGACACCTCGGGAAACAGCATGGTGACGGGCTTGACGACGGCAGGGGCGGACCCTCTCGTCGTGACCACGTCCGGGAGCTACGACGCCGCGAACGTCATGGGTGTCGCGCTACTCGTCGGCACCTGGGGCGTGCCCACGACATGGACGGGTCCCCCCGTGGAGATCGCCCCTGTCACGTGCACCTCGCTCAACAAGAATGGCCACACGACCGGACAGGCGTGCGACGTGATTGCGACGTGGTCGGTCGTCGCCTACAACCCGTGGCCGACGGTTTCCGCGATCGGCATCAGTTACGCCGTTACGACGAGTTCCAAGTACTGGCAGGTGGAGATCGACTTCTCCAACACCACGACGGGCTTCCCCGGTTGGACGCCGACGTTCGTGGGCTCGAACGGCAACCCGATCTCGGGAACCTGCGCGGGGCCGCTCTTTGTCGGTGTTCCCAACTATGCCTGGGGGACGGGGGCGAAGACTGGCTACGTCGTCGGACGTAACGACGGCGGAAGCTACGGCACCCAGCTCTGTCCCTAGGTCGAGGTTCCCCACTGGATCGCCGCAGCATGCTGCTCCTTGAGGAGAGCGTTTGCGCTCGAGAACGGCCGCGACCCAAAGAATCCCGAGGACGCGCTGAGCGGGCTCGGGTGCGGGCTCTCGATCGCGGGCACCGCGCCGAGCATCGGTCGCAGACCGCGCGCGTCGCGTCCCCAGAGGATTGCCACGAGCGGTCCACCGCGTTCGGCGAGAGCACGGATAGCCCGTTCCGTCACCTCCTCCCAGCCGCGCCCCCTGTGCGAGCCGGGATTGCCGGGTCGCACCGTGAGGACCCTGTTGAGAAGCATGACGCCTTGCTTCTGCCACGGCGACAGGTCACCCGACCCGAGCACCTCTCCCGTGTCATCGCACAACTCGCGCGCGATGTTCGCACGGGAGCGCGGCAGCGGACGTCCTGAGGGGACGGAGAAACTGAGGCCCATGGCGTCTCCCGGCGTGGGATAGGGGTCCTGCCCCACGATCAGGACACGGACGTCCGCGAGCGGTGTGCGGAAGGCCCGCAGGATGTCCGCGCTCGCCGGGAGGTATCCCCGGTCTGCGGCGATCTCGCCTCGGAGGAACTCGCCGAGACCCGCGAGGGAGACCGAGACATCCTCGAGCACGGGGATCCAGTCGGGAGCCACCTGGCGCCGCCATGCGTTGGACATGGCGTCAGGGTACCGATCCCGACGGCGTTGACGAATGACACCGATGTGATTCGAGCGGTACAGTTGCCGGAGGGCTGTGTGTCCCAGGGGCTCCGAGGAGGAGAGATGAGCGAACAGGCGCAGGTTGCTCGTGCGGGCGGCGGCCTCTCCGATCGCGACACGGCCGTCCTCGCATTCGAGCGGGCCTGGTGGCGGTACGGCGGCGCCAAGGAGTCCTCTATCCGCGCGGAGTTTGCGATGAGTCCGACCGAGTACTACCAGGTCCTCAACGCACTCCTTGACAACGAGTCTGCCCTCGTCCACGATCCCATGCTCGTCAAGCGCCTCCGGAGGATGAGGGCCACCCGCCAGCGGGGCCGCGGCGCTCGTCGCCTGGAGTTCCCCGCGACAAGGTAGGGTCATCCCGTGTCTCGTGATTCCCGGCCCCGCCCCCCCGTTGCCGCGCACCGGCTCGCTCCCCGCGGATGGACGCGCATCTTCACTTTCCTCACGGTCTTCTGCGCATTCGGTGGATTGGCGTGGGGTTCCGTCTGGTACCTAGACCAGAACGATGTGAATTGGAAGGACTTCGTTCCGTTTGTCTCGTCGGACGAACCCTCGCCCTCGCCGTCGGCCTCTGTCACGACGACGCCGAGCCCGACGACGTCCGCGAGCCCGAGCCCCTCGGTGTCTGTGAGCTATGACTTCTCCGTGCGCGTGACGGTGTACAACGCCTCGGAGGATCCGGCCCTGGGCGGCGAGATTGCGGCGCTACTGGGAGAGAACAGCGAATTCACGAAGATCGATGCGCGGATGTGGAGTGGTGCGCGTCCTCCCGCGAACGTTGTGCGATTCGTGAATCCCGAGCTCGGTGACACGGCCAGTCTCGTTGCGCAGATCCTGGAAATCCAGACTGTGGCGTCAGGGCCTACGGAGGGTCCCGCGATCGCGGTAATCCTCGTGACCGACCCGAGGCCTCAGCCTGAGGTGACGCCGAGCGTAACCCCGTCGGCAAGCACGACCCCATAGTCGTGGGACCCTCTACGGCGGAACGGGTTTGCACTCGGCGGGCGAGAGTGCCAGAATCTCATTAGCACTCTCGGCATGAGAGTGCTAACAACCGAGGCACTTCGCCGAGGCGTGTCCGTGACCGTGACGTGAACGGTCGCAGGCCCGTCAGCCGTCGCGGGCGGCGAGGGCCCAGCACTGATCGTGGAGGAAGAGTCCCCATGGCAAAGCTCATTGCTTTCAATGAGGAGGCCCGTCGCGGCATGGAGCGAGGCATGAATGCCCTCGCCGATGCCGTGAAGGTCACCCTAGGCCCGAAGGGCCGCAACGTTGTATTGGAGAAGAAGTGGGGAGCGCCCACCATCACGAACGATGGTGTGTCGATCGCCAAGGAGATCGAACTTGAGGAGCCGCTCGAGAAGATCGGCGCCGAGCTCGTCAAGGAGGTCGCCAAGAAGACCGACGACGT
>CAZTJX010000147.1:0-4943 GCA_964613755.1 uncultured Demequinaceae bacterium
GGACGCCGCGATCTGGACGTCCGGCTACGGAGCCGTCTGGACGCGGGTCCCGCACGTCGAGGCCATCTTCGGTGGTACCAACCGCCAGTGGATGAAGGGGGTAACGGCCGGAGGGCCGGGGGTCGTCGCCGTCGGCATGGACGAATCCATCGACGGTAGTTCGGACGCGGCGGTCTGGACCTCGGTGGACGGCACCTCGTGGACGCAGGTCCCCCACAGCGAGGCGATCTTCGGAGGCGTCGGCAACGTGGGCATGTTCGCGGTCACGGTGGGCGGTCCTGGACTCGTGGCGGTGGGGAACCACATCACCAACAACGAATCCGACGCCGCGGTGTGGACCTCGGTGGACGGGCTCACGTGGGCCCGGGTCCCACACGACGAGGCCATTTTCGGCGGCCCCTCCAACCAGAGCATGCTCGACGTCGTGGCCGGGGGGCCGGGGCTGATCGCGGTCGGCTACGACAACGACGGCGTGGATCGCGACGCGGCCGTCTGGACCTCGGTAGACGGGCTTGCCTGGACGCGGGTCCCCCACGACGAGGCCACCTTCGGAGGTATCGAGATCGAGACGATGCGGGGCGTCGCCGTCGATGGGACGGGCACCGCCATCGCCGTCGGCGGCCAGTGGTGGCAACCGGACTTCGACTCGGACGCCGCGCTATGGATCTACTCGCCCTCATCCGTGCCAGCGCCGCCACCCCCGCCCGCGCCGGACCCCGCGTCGTCCGACGCGACGCCATCCCCATCCGTTTCCGGTGGCGTTACGCTCACCCCGACGGCCAGCCCCGGCACGTCCGCGACGCCCACGTCTGACTCGGCCCCCGCGAGCGCGTCCGGGGGGAGTGCCGCACCATTCCTCATTGGGGGCTTCGCCGTCCTCGTCGTCGCCTCCGGGGTCCTGGGCTGGTTCTTGGCCCGCCGGAAGCCGTAAGCCGGACGATCGAACCCCGCGTGGTAGTGGTTGGCGTGTCCTCGGCCACCCCTCCGCCGCTGGTAGCCTCGCTTCTCGACGCGGGGTTGTCCCGCGCGTTGCCTCAAGGAGTGAAGCGTTGACCATCCGGACCTCCCTTACCGCAGGCGCTTTTCTCGCAAGCGTCGCCCTTCTATCAGCCTGCGGCGGCGTGCCCGTCGTCGCCGAGGACACCGCCGCGTATCCGAACTACACGCTGCAGCCCTCCGAGGAGGTCCCGCCCAACCCCGATCTCACACCCCCCGGGACGCTCCTGAGCGTCGGAGAGGGTGCGCTCATCGGCTATCACTCGCTCGCCCCCGACGACACGGGCGCCGTGGTGTCCTCCAAGGAGGAGCAGCTCATCACGGTCACGGTGACGGGCATCGAATCGGCGAGTTCCTCGAGCCTTCCGTCCGCCTTCCGCATGACGGGGGCGGACGCGGACGCCGGTGCGACCGCCGTCAAGAGGGTGACGTGGAAGGCTACGATCGCCGGACCGTCGGTGGTCTCGATGGTCGACCAGGGCCTGAACTTCACGGCGGGGGGTGCGGGTGCCTACGTCGCCTCGGACCCCAAGGCGATCCCGGGATGCGTGGGCCCCACGAGCCTCGGAGCCGCTTTCGACTCGGGAAAGACGGTGCAGGGATGCTTCCTCGTCGTCTACCTGCGATCCGCAGGCGCGCCCACCGTCAACCTCTCGGTCTTCAGGACCCCGACGGAGGACAACCCGATCGTCTGGCGCTAGCGGCCGATGAGGGCGCGTGCGGAGCGCGGACTACGCCTCGTAGAACTCCCTGCCGTTGCCCCACAGCCATCCCGGGATACCCTCGCCCGGTGGCTCGATGACCACGAAGTCCACGAGGCTGTCAGGATCGACGCCCGCGCCCGACGCGGCGCTCGCGTCGAACATCGCGTCCTTGAGGTCTCCCTCTCCCTCGACCCCGATGATGAGGTGCGGCGGCGTGCCGGCCTCGGGGTAGTGGATCCAGCCCAGATAGGCGGCGCGCACCTCGGGGTGGCGCGTGAAGATCGTCGTGACCGCCGCGAGGTAGGCGAGCGGTTCCACCTCGGGATGCCCGATGACGACCTGGCCGGGGTTTCCGAGCGCCTTGGCGGCAGCCTCGCCGCCCCCACCCAGCAGGCCCTTGACCTCGTCGGGCGTGAACTCCTTGGCCAGGGGCGCCCCGAGGTTAAGGGCGAGCGTCGCGCCGGGCGTCCCCTCGAAGAGCGCTCGTGCGGGCATGCTCAGCACGGGCACGTCACGGCGGACGACGCCCCTGAGCCATTCGGCCGACGAGTAGAAGGGGATGCACGGGCGCCCGTCTGGCATGGTGCCCCACTTGAGGGCGAGGGCGCCGGACTCGGGCGCGGCCGCGGAGGCGTCGCCGACGATGAGGATCGTCGCATCGAGGAGCGTGCGCACGAAGTCCCCGCGCTTGGTCGGGTCCGCCGCGGCGTCGACGAGCGCATGCTCGAGGGCGTTGCGGGGCTGGAAGGGTCCGGTCAGTTTCGCCATGGGGCTACTTTTCCACACCAAGCGGGGCCCAACTTCTCGCCCGCCATCTCGGACCCCGAATCACGGCCACCGCGAGCGCTGCGCCTGCCACGGCGACGACGAGCGGGATCCTGGCCCACAGGGGAAGGTAGAGAGGCAGCGGGACGAGGCGGGCGAGGCCCGTGGCTAGACCGACGAACGCAGCCCAGCCGAGGATCGCCGGGACGTCTCGGTCACTCGTCGGGACGGCGATGCTGAAGCCTAGCATCATGAGGAGCAACACGACGATCATGCCGATGAACAGAAGCGCAACGAGAGGCACGGAGCCGAATTCGTCGCCAACCCGACTCCAACTCGCGTCGAGCTCTGGTGTCGAGGCAACCAGCATTGAGACTGATAGGAACTCCGCGAGAGCAAGAGGGATCAACGCGAGCGCTCGAAGCACTCTCCACCCCGCGCCCCGGTCGCGCGCCATCATTCCGATGACGAGCAATGCCACCATGAAGGCTCCAAAGCCCGACCCGATGGAGCGCGGGATGTTCCGGGCATCGCCCGCCGAGACCCGCGGAGGGCTGAGCACACCATCCGAAGCGCCGCCTCGCTCATCCACATAGCCCCACGTCCCATCCGGCGCTCGAACCGCGAAATTCTCGTTACCTCCGGTCGCGACGAATACTCGGTAGGTGCCGTTGGTCTCGAGCACGGCGATGGGAACGAAGCCCCGATCCTTTCTCTGGAACCAGTACGAATGGCGCCTGTCAGGGTCGCTCCACTCAGCGATCCAGGTCTCGCCGCCGTCGCGCGTCACCTGAATGCTCAGAAGGTCCGCAATGGCCCGATAGCAGACGTTGGGATCGGAGGGCACGCAGGCCTCGGCGACCTCCTCGGGCACGGAGTTGCGGTCCACCCACGCGAACGTATAGCCGTCCGAAGACGCAGCCCAATCGGCGGTACTGGCGGGCGATCCCCATGCCACGAACACCTGGCTCCCGTCCGTCGCGACGTGGGTCTCGGGAGCGCCGGGCTCTGATGTCGACGTTGCCGCAACGGCAGAGGAAGGCGGGGCTATGGCTGCGATCGCGAAGGCCGCGATCGGGATCAGGAGGAGGGCTCGCGCGCGACGAAGCGCTCCGCCAGGCTCGCATGAACGCATCGTTGCCTCCTGGGGGCGACGCTAGCGGTTCGGCCCCGGGCGCCGCCGGGCGCGAGGCCGAACCGTGACCGCCCACTGCCCAAGCGGCGGGGGAAGAGATGTCCCAGGGGTGAGGGCGGGAATCCCGAGTATGGGGCCCGGCGCGCGTACGGGAAGCCAAGGCGCCCGCCGTGGTCGTCTGAGTCGATAACCCCGGAGCACGGGGTACTACCAGGGTAGGATCGAGGTATGAAGGTGAGCATTAGCCTGCCGGACAAGGACGTCGACTTCCTCGACGCGTACGCGAGGGAACACGGCCTCGACTCGCGCTCGGCCGCCGTTCACCGGGCCGTGGGAGCGCTGATCGACACGACGCTCGAAGCCGCCTACACCGAGGCGTTCGCCGAGTGGGAGGGCTCGGGGGACCAGGCCCTCTGGGATTCCACGGTGGCCGACGGCCTTGATCCCGGCGACGACGGGGCGGAGTGATGCTGCGCGGCGATGTCCGCCGAGTGGACTTCGGACCGGGGCTCATGGGGGAGGCCGCGCGCAACCGTCCCGCGATCGTCGTGTCGAACAACGGGGCAAACAGCTCGGCCGCCCGTCGCGGTCAAGGCGTCATCACCGTCGTGCCGCTGACGACCAATGTCAACGTGGTTCACCGATTCCAGGTCCTCCTGCCGGTGGAGGCGTGCGGGCTGCCCGAGACCTCCAAGGCGCAGGTGGAGCAGATCCGGACGCTCGCCATCACCCGGGTCGGGCCTCGCATCGGGACCGTCCCGCCCGCGCTCATGCGCGAGATCGACGAAGCACTCCGTATTCACCTCGGGTTAGGCTGAATCGTCCGCACCGCCGCGACGAGCAAGGGAGCCCGCCATGTTCACCGGAATCACCGAGGAGATCTGCTCGGAGGCATGGGCCGTTATCGTCCCGGCGATCCAGAAGGCCGCCGAGCTCGAGGTCACGAACGGACTGCGTGGCACCCTCATCGTCCTCGACCCCCAGTCGCCCACGGATGAGATCCTCTTCACCGGTCACGTCGGGGACGAGGACCCGGAGTTCCTCCAGAACGTCAAGGGCAAAGTCGCCGTTACCCTCCGCACGGGTTACGACAGCGAGAAGATCCGCATGGATCTGCCCCACCTCTACCAGGAGGGCGACATCAAATACCCGGGCGCGATCAAGCGCGACGGGCTCGTGATTGCTTTCAGTGGCGTCCAGGGCGAGTTCGACGTGATGATCTGCGAGTGGATGGCCTCGACGATCCGTGCCATCTGCCGAATCGAGATGCACGGACCCGGCGGCGCCGACGAGCAGCCCGGCGCCTACCTCACCTCGGGCTAGGTCGTCCCCGCGACCCTCTA
>CAZTJX010000148.1:0-4929 GCA_964613755.1 uncultured Demequinaceae bacterium
CTCGCCTACAACCGCGACCTCCAGGAGGACAAGGAGCCGGTCTTCGATGCCGTCGACACCCTGTCGATGCTCCTGCCCGCGTTCGCCGGCATGGTGCGGACGCTGCGGTTCCAGGAGGAGCGGATGGCGGAGCTCGCGCCCGCGGGCTTCTCGCTCGCGACCGACCTGGCCGACTGGCTCGTCAAGGAGGGGTTGCCGTTCCGGGAGGCCCACGAGGTCTCGGGCGCGTGCGTGCGGCTGTGCGAGAAGCGGGGGATAGAGCTTCACGAGATGACGGACGACGACCTGGCCGGGATCTCGCCCGCGCTGAAGCCCGCGGTGCGGGATGCGTTGACTGTGGAGGCCTCGCTCACGGCGCGGTCCCAGGTCGGGGGAACCGCGCCGGAGCGCGTCGCGGAGCAGGGCAAGGCCGCCCGTGCCCGCGTGAAGCACTTCCGGCCCTGGACGGCCGGCAGATAGCACCGTCGGCCGTGGGCGGCCGGGAGATAGCGCGGGCGGCCGTCGTCCCTACTTCTTCACGGGGGCCTTCTTGGCGGGAGCCTTCGCGGAAGCCTTGGCGGGAGCGGCCTCGACCTTCGCGTCGGCGCCGTGGCCGAAGCAGGTCTTGCTGCTCACCAGGAGCGCGAGGAGCACCAGGGAGCCGATCCCGACGATGATCGCGAGCGTCTCCTCGATGTGACCCCACACGTTAGGCGAGGGCGGGGAGAAGCTGAGGGCATCGATCGACATCTCGCCACCGATGAGGGCGCTCATCGCGAGATCTCCCAGGTCCGGCATCGAACCGCTGTCGACCGTCTCGATGAGGTTCCACACCTTGAGAATCTCGAGCACGAGAAGGAGCGCGGCCGAGCCGAGCACTGCCCACAACGTGTACCGACGGATGGTCTTGAGGATTGCCTTTTCGTTCATGCTGAAGCCTCCTTGGTTGGGGCACGGGTGCCTGGATTCGAGACTATCGCGAACATGTGCGCACGTCTCCCCGGGGATCGCACGGTGAAATCAGGGTAGGAAAGCGTTTCAGATGTGACATCCCAGATACCGGGCAAGTGGCCCTCCGCACACTGTGATCCACTGCACGCGGACCACCGGGCGGGTCGTTTTTCGGCGTCGTACCGTGGAATCAGAAGAACAGATCGAGAAGCGATCAGGAATCCAGGCCACAAGCCCCGGACTGAAAGAGAGAAGGTGGTCACGATGACAATCAAGGGCCACATGCTCGATGTCATGCTCGCCACGGTCGCAGCCCTCGGGCTCGCCATCGTGCTGAGTGTTGAGGATACGAGCGCGATGGATGTGCCGCCACCGATGCCGACACAAGCGCACGTCCTCACCCCATAGGTTCCTTGGCTGGACCCGGCGCCGTCGACTCCGAGCCTGTCGACGGCGCCGCATATTCTGAAGAGATGAGTGTTCAGCGGAGCGCCGATCAACCGTCCATCTCGGCGCTCCGCATACTCGTCTCCGGGGTCCCCTCCCGGCTCGGCCAGACCCGCCTCGTCCTCATCGACGGCCCGGCTGGCTCGGGCAAGACCACCCTCGCCGAGCGCCTCGCCGACGCGCTCACGTGCCCCCTTCTCCATGGCGACGATATGTACGAGGGATGGGAGGGCCTGCCTACCCTGTGGGAGACGCTGGGGGAGCAGATTCTGGAGCCCCTTGCGCGCGGCGAGCGCGCGCGGTTTCGGCGTTGGGACTGGGAGCGCGGCGAGCGGGGGGAGTGGATCGAGGTCGGGGCCGCCGATGGGCGGAGGGCCGACGTGCTCGTGGTCGAGGGGGTCGGGGTGGCTTCAAGGAGGGCTCGCGAATACGCGAGCCTGGTGATCTACGTCGAGGCGCCTGCCGACCTGCGGCTGGCGCGAGGTGTCGAACGTGACGGCGGGCAGATGCGGGACGCGTGGCTCCGTTGGCAGGTCGCCGAGGAATCGGTCCTGCTCGCCGAAGGCACGCGAGACGCCTCCGACGTCATCGTCGACGGAGCGCGTTCGATTCCCGACTAGCCCCCGGTGCGCGACCCTAGGAGGCGCGTGCGGTGAGCGCGAGCGTCCGAACCACTAGTCGGACGCCTTGAGCCTGGTGCGAAGCTGCGCGAGCTCGTCCGATAGCGCGGGCGGGAGCTTGTCCGCGAAGGTCTCGAAGTACGACGCGATGTCGTCCGCCTCGGCCAGCCACGCGCCGGGATCGATCGCGAAGAGTCTCTGCGCGTCGTCCTCGCTGACTCCGGCCGCTGCGGTGTCGAGTGAGCTAGGGAGGGGAACCATGCCGACCGGCCCGTCCTCGGCTTCCGCGGCGCCCGTCACTCGGTCGAGGATCCAGGCAAGGGCGCGCGAGTTCTCCCCGTAGCCGGGCCACAGGAAGCGACCGTCCTCGCCCTTGCGGAACCAGTTGACCAGGAAGATCGGCGGCTGTGTCACCCCCGACTGCTCGAGCGTGTCGCCCACTTTGAGCCAGTGCCCCCAGTAGTCGGCCATGTGGTACCCGCAGAACGGCAGCATCGCGAAGGGATCGCGACGCAACTCGCCCTGGGTGCCCTCGGCCGCGGCGGTGCGCTCGGAGGCGAGGGTGGCGCCCATGAAGACACCGTGCGCCCAGCTGTACGACTGCGCGACGAGCGGCACGTTCGTGGCTCGGCGACCACCGAAGATGATGGCGTCGAGCGGCACCCCTGCGGGGTCGTCCCACGTATCCGCGATGATCGGACACTGGTGCGCACCCACGGCGAATCGCGCGTTGGGGTGTGCCGCGGGAGTCTCGCTCTCGGGCGTCCAGTCGTTACCGCGCCAGTCAATGAGGTGCGCAGGCGGCTCGTCGGTCAGCCCCTCCCACCAGATGTCGCCATCGTCCGTCAGTGCGACGTTCGTGAAGACGGTGTTTCCGTAGAGTGTGTCGATCGCCGTGGGGTTCGTGCCCTCACCCGTGCCGGGTGCGACGCCGAAGAATCCCGCCTCGGGGTTGATGGCGCGCAGGCGCCCATCGGGGCCCGGTGCGATCCAGGCGATATCGTCGCCGAGCGTCTCCACCTTCCAGTCGGAGAGGGAGGGGCGCAGCATCGCGAAGTTGGTCTTTCCGCATGCCGAGGGGAAGGCTGCCGTAACGTGGAAGACCCTGCCACTCGGGTTCGTGACCTTGAGCAACAGCATGTGTTCGGCCAGCCAGCCCTCGTCGCGCGCCATCACGGAAGCGATGCGCAGAGCGAAGGACTTCTTGGGAAGGATGGCGTTGCCGCCGTACGAGCTGCCGTAGGACCAGATCTCCCGCTCTTCGGGGAAGTGACAGATGTACTTGGTCTCGTTGCACGGCCACGTGACGTCCGCCTGGCCAGGGGCGAGCGGCGCGCCGGCGGAGTGAACGGCGGGCACCCAGGAGTCGTCGGAAATGTACTCGAGGGGTTCCTTCCCCATGCGGGTCATCGTGCCCATCGAAATGACGACGTACGGAGAATCCGTGACCTGGACCCCGTAGCGCGCGAGCGGGCTCCCGACGGGACCCATCGCGAAGGGGACGACGTACATGGTGCGTCCGGCCATCGTTCCCTTGAACAGGTCCGTCAGGGTCTCGTGCATCTGGACGGGGTCTGCCCAGTTATTCGTCGGCCCGGCGTCTTCCTCTCGCTCGGAGCAGATGAAGGTGCGTGACTCGACCCGCGCAACGTCGCTCGGGTGGGAGCGCGCAAGGTAGCTGTTGGGGCGCTTCTCGGGATTGAGCGGAGTGAGGGTTCCCAGCTCGACCATCCCGTCGATGAGGCCTTGGCGCTCGGCCTCCGAGCCGTCGCACCAGTGGATCGCGTCGGGCGTCGTAAGGTCGGCGATTCTTGCTACCCAGTCGACGATGGTGGGGTGGGCATGCGCCTGCGCTGTCGATACAGCGGTGTTCACGTCAGTCACGGCAGTCCTTCCGTGGTGGTTTGAGGTTTACGAGGGGGAGGACGAGCCCCGCAAACGATGGAAACATGCGCGAGAAGTGAGGCCTTGGAGACCACCCTGGTCGTCAAGTCCTGGCAAAGACGGCGTCTTGTGTTTCGTCATGTTTCCGTTGAGCGTACCGGAGTTCGGGAGTTCGCGAGTCCACGAGTTCGAGCACGTTCCGAGGAGTCCTCGTCCTGACGCGAGCATCGTGCTGGCAGACTGGTCGCATCATGAGTGGAATCCTCGACGAGCTCGCCTGGCGCGGCCTCATTTCCCAGACCACCGACGAAGCGGCCCTGCGCGCCGCCCTCGACGCAGGGCCGGTGACGCTCTACTGCGGGTTCGACCCCACGGCGCCGAGCCTGCACCTCGGTAACCTCATGCAGATCCTCACGGTGCGCCGTTTCCAGGACGCCGGGCACAAGCCGCTCTTGCTCGTGGGTGGGGCGACGGGGCTGATCGGTGATCCGCGCGACGCGGGGGAGCGGAGCCTCAATCCTGTCGAGGTTGTCGAGGAATGGGTGGGGAGGATCCGTGGCCAGATCGAACCGCTCATGAGCTTCGAGGGTACGAGCGCGGCGCGAATGGTCAACAACTACGAGTGGACGGCCGACCTCGACACCATCAGTTTCCTGCGTGACGTCGGCAAGCACTTCCGGCTAGGGACGATGATCGCGAAGGACACCGTCGCTCGGCGGCTCGCATCGGACGAGGGAATCTCCTTCACCGAGTTCTCCTACCAGGTGCTCCAGGGGATGGACTTCCTTGAGCTCTACCGGCGGTACGGTTGCACGCTGCAGACCGGGGGGTCGGACCAGTGGGGGAACCTGCTCGCGGGCACCGATCTGATCCGCAAGGCCGAGGGCGTCGCTGCGCACGCGCTGACCACGCCGCTCATGGTGAAGACGGACGGATCGAAGTTCGGCAAGACCGCTGGAGGGTCGGTGTGGCTCGATCCGGAGATGACGAGCCCGTACGCCTTCTACCAGTTCTGGCTCAATGCCGATGATGCGGACGTGGTGACGCT
>CAZTJX010000149.1:0-4906 GCA_964613755.1 uncultured Demequinaceae bacterium
CTTCGTCAGTGAGGGTCTCCCCACGTTCGGAATCGAGTGGGTCGAGTCTTCCTCCATCACGAGCTCCGTGCTCAGCATGACCAGAGAGGAGCTTGACGCGTTCGGCCGTGAAATCAGCAACGTCATGCTCGCGACGCTCCGCAAATACCGCGACCGCGACGAGGTGCCAGGTGCGCGACGGGTCATGGTTCAGTTCAACGCCTTCCCGATTGTCGATGGACCGTCCGTCAACGCTTCGGAAGTCCACGAGCCCCGGGAGGACTCGTGACCACCAAGGAAGTGCAGGCGGCGAAGACGCTGGTGGTCCCGCTCGGTTCGGAATTCGCCCGCCTGTGGACGGCGAGTGTCGCGAGCAACCTCGCCGACGGCATCGGACGCCTCGCCGTCCCGCTCCTCGCGGTCTCGCTCACGAGCGACCCCGTTGCGATCGCGGTCATCGGCGCGCTCGCCTACGTCCCGTGGCTTCTCTTCGGGATTCCCGCGGGAGTCCTGGCGGACCGGATCGATCGACGGATCGCGATGGCACTCGGGAACGGCGTCCGCTTCCTCGTCGCCGCGGGGCTCACCCTGGCGATCACCACGGAACACCTCTCGCTGTGGCTGCTCTACGCCGCCGTCATCGTCTTCGGCGTCGGCGAGACGATCGTCGACAACGCGACGAACGCCGTCGTCCCCGCAATCGTCGAGCGCGCGAACCTCGACCGCGCGAACTCGCGGATCCAGGCGGCGCAGGTGAGCGTCGATCACTTCATTGCGACCCCGATCTCGGGCGTGCTCTACGCGGCGGCGATCGCCTTGCCGACCATCATCGGCGCGTCGGGTTATATCGTCGCGGCGGCCCTCGCGCTCGCCCTGCCCGCGGTCGCCGCCCGAGCGCGGAACGACGGACGCTCGCGCACGGCCACCGTCGCTCTTCCCGAGGCCTCCGCGATCCCTGGCGAGAGTGCATCTGAGGTCGACGCTCCCGCGCCCCGGATCACGGCGCGCGAGGGGGTCATGTACCTCTGGCGTCACCGGTACCTTCGGGCGATGACGTTCGTGACCGCGGCGCTCGGGGTGGGGTTCTCGCTCGGGCAGGCCACGACGATCCTCCTCTTCCTCGACTACTACGGTGTGCCCGAGGCCGCGATCGGAGTCCTGACGACGGCCGTTGGACTCGGCGCCCTCGCCGGCTCCCTCGTCGCGCCCGCTTTGGTCCGGCGGTGGGGGCGGGGCCCCGTCATGTTCTGGGCGTCGACCCTCGGCGGGCTCGGACTCCTCGCGGTCGGGTTGTCGGGGAGTCTCTGGGTTGCGCTCGTCTCCTATGCCGTCGGTGCGTTCGGGGTCTCGACGTGGAACGTTCCATGGGGTTCCGTCAGACAGGCGATCATTCCCGGTGACCTGCTCGGACGGGTTCTGGGGATCATGAGGACCGTCGTCTGGGGCGCGATGCCCGTCGCGATCATCCTCGGAGGGTGGCTTGGGCGTGTGGACCTGCGCGCCCCGTTCATCGTCGGAGGGTTGAGTTCCGTCGCCGTCGCGCTTGCCGCAGCGCGGCTGCTTTGCGAGGCCGACGCGAGGGTTGCGGAGGTGTAGGACCCCGCCCCGGGACCGGGCTCGGGGAAGTGGCGGCACTCCCGTGCCTCAGGCGCGCGCCTTGGCACCGGTCGAGGTGATGTCCCCAGTGGTCGCACCGCCTGCCCGTATTCCCGCGCCTCTGCACGCCCGCGGTGCGGGAGCGACGGACGAGCCATCGTGGTCCCGGGAGGTATCGCGATGCTCGCGAAGGACGAGTTGGGATTGCGTGGCGAGGAGATCGCAACCCGGGAGTTGCTGGGCCTGGGGTGGTCGGTCCTCGCCCGCAACTGGCGGCCCCGCCCCGGGCGCGGTTCGGCGAGGGGCGAGATCGACATCGTGGCCGCGGACGGCGACGAACTCGTCATCGTCGAGGTCAAGACGCGCAGCACGGCTGCGTTTGGTGGAGCGATCGCGGCGGTCACTCGGGTCAAACTCGCGCGCCTACGCCGTCTCGCGGCCGCGTGGCTCGCGGATCAAGAGAGGCGATTCTCGGGAGTGCGGGTCGACGTCGTGTGCATCGACGTCGAGCGGGACGGCAGGCCACGGGTGGAGATCCTGCGAGGAGTCGAGTGAGCGACGCCGAATGATCGGCCGGACTCGCTCGATCGCGCTCGCTGGACTCGAGGGATACGTGATCGACGTCGAGGCTCACATGGCCGCGTCGCTTCCCGCCTTCACGATCGTGGGACTTCCCGACGCGTCGCTGACGGAGGCGAGGGATCGCGTCAGGGCCGCCGTTTCGTCGAGCGGACTGGCCTGGCCGAATCGCCGCATCACGGTGAACCTCTCTCCCGCGTCCCTGCCCAAGACGGGGTCGGCGACCGATTTGGCGATCGCGGTCGCGGTGCTCGCTGCCGCCGGCCTCATCGACCGACGCGCTGCCCGCGGCCCGGTTCACCTCGGCGAGCTCGGCCTCGACGGTCGAGTCCGCCCCGTCCGAGGCGTGCTTCCCGCCGTCTCCGCCGCCGTCCGATCCGGGATCTCGGCCATCGTCGTTCCCTCGGGCAACCTCGAGGAGGCTCGCCTCGTCCCAGGCGCGACGGTCATCGGCGTCGCGACGCTCGCGGAACTGGCCCTCCGCTACGGGAACGACAAGGCTCGCGCCTCGGCAACCGAGGTCGTGCTGCCGACGATTCGCCCGCGGGCCGAGGCCGCGGGGCTCGATCTCGAGGACGTCCGGGGGCAGGAGGAGCCGCGCTGGGCGCTCGAGGTGGCCGCCGCAGGGGGTCATCACCTCCTCATGGTCGGGCCGCCGGGGGCGGGCAAGACGATGCTCGCGGCGAGGCTCCCGGGAATCCTGCCCGATCTCGCCCCCGAGGACGCCGTCCTCGCAACGTCCGTCCACTCCATCGCCGGAACGCTCGACCCTGCCGCAGGGCTCCTCACGCGGCCCCCCTTCGAGGCGCCCCATCACTCCGCGTCGGCGGCGGCGATCGTGGGGGGAGGGAGCCATCTCGCTCGACCGGGGGCGATCTCGCGGGCGCACGCGGGCGTGCTCTTTCTTGACGAGGCACCCGAGTTCCCCGCGAGCGTCCTGCAAACCTTGCGTCAGCCGCTCGAGTCGGGAGAGGTGGTCCTCCATCGCGCCGCGGGCGCCGCGCGGTACCCCGCCCGCTTCCAGTTGATCATGGCGGCCAATCCCTGTCCCTGCGGTGGATTCGCGGGCACGGGAGAGGGTTGCTCGTGCACCCCCATGGCGAAGCGCCGGTACTTCGGGCGACTCTCCGGCCCTCTCCTCGATCGGGTCGACCTCCACGTGGACGTGCGCCCCGTTCGCCGCGGCATGGACGACGCGGGCGAACCCAGTAGCGCCGTCGCGCGTCGAGTGGCGACGGCGCGGGATGCGGCCGGGGAGCGTTTCGCGGGCCTGGGGTGGAGGTCGAACGCAGGGGCGGCACCCCCGTGGCTGCGCGCCCACACACCCCGACCCGTGCTCGCCGTGGGACTCCGGGCGATGGATCGGGGGATTCTCTCCGCGCGAGGTCTGGATCGAGCCCTGCGGGTCTCCTGGACCCTCGCGGATCTTGCGGGAGCCTCGTCGCCGGGGCCGGAACAGTTCCATCAGGCGATGATGCTGCGGACGAGGTCCTCCGGTTCAGGAGCGACGGCGTGACGTCGTCTGAGGGTGGCGACCTCGCGCTGATCGAGTGGAGCGCCATCGCGGAACCGGGCGACGTCCTCGCGCGCGCCCTGGTCGCGACCCTGGGAGCGGAGGAGGCGCTGCGCTGGGTGCGGCTGGCCGCGAGTGATCCTGTGGGAGCCACGGTGGATCTGGCGCCGCGCGCCGAGCCGCATCTCATTGACCGCGCCGTCGAGGCGGTCGCCCGGTGGGTTCCGCGTTTTCGGGAGGGGGGTGCCGAACGCCACCTCGACCGCGCCGCCAGGGTCGGAGCGAGGGCGATCCCACGGGGCTCGCCCGAGTGGCCGACGATTCTCGACGATCTCGGGGGAGCGGCGCCCTATTGCCTATGGGCGCGCGGCTCCCACTCCGTTCGGGAGGCCCTCGCCTCCGCCATCGCGATCGTGGGTTCCCGGGCGAGCACGGCGTACGGGGAGCACGTCGCGGCGACCCTCTCCGCGGGGGTGGTGGATGAGGGATGGGCGGTCGTGTCCGGGGGTGCGTACGGAATCGACGCTCGCGTCCATCGTGCGGCCCTTGCCGCCGACGGAGTAACCGTGGCCGTCATGGCGGGAGGGGTGGATCGCCTCTACCCGCAGGGGAATGCCGATCTTCTGGCGAGAGTGCTCGAGCAAGGAGTGATCATCGCGGAGCAGCCGCCAGGCTTCCCCCCGCACCGCTCCCGCTTCCTTACCCGAAACCGCATCATCGCGGCCTGCGCGGCGACCGTGGTCGTCGAGGCGGCACACCGATCCGGAGCCCTCTCGACCGCCCATCATGCCGTCGACCTTGGGCGTCCCGTCGGCGCCGTTCCCGGGCCCGTGACGAGTGCCTCCTCTTCCGGATGCCACCGCCTCCTTCGCAACGGTGCCGTCTGCGTGACCTCGTCGAGGGACATCCTTGAGATGGTCTCGCCGCTCGACGCCTCGCGGCCGGACACGGCCGGTCCGGCGGCACGAACGCGGATGCGGGACTTCGCCACACCGGGCGAACGGGCAGCCTACGACGCGGTCGCCTCGCGAGGTTCGACGACCGCACAGATTGGCAGAGCCGCCGGGCTGACGCCGGGAGAGGCGAGATCGGCCCTCGGGGCGCTCGAACTCGCGGGGGCCATCCGCCGCAACGGAGATCTGTGGGCGAGGGAGCCGTCCGCCCGCTAATTCGCGCGGTGCGATTATCGGCGCAAGAAGCGAAATACCAGGACAAATACCCCGAAAAATGTGCGTCAGG
>CAZTJX010000150.1:0-4868 GCA_964613755.1 uncultured Demequinaceae bacterium
CTCGCCGACGAATCCGCCGGGCGCGCCGCGCTGCGACTCGTCGTAGCCGGGGGCCGCCTGCGACGACGGGTCGACGGGCAGGTCCGCCTCGTCGGGAAGGATCAGTCCGTCCCACACGGGATTGCCGGCGTCGTCGAGTGGGTACCACACGGGGATCGGGACGCCGAAGAAGCGCTGGCGCGAGATGAGCCAGTCGCCCTGGAGGCCCTTGACCCAGTTCTCGTAGCGGACGCGCATGAAGTCGGGCTCGAAGCCGAGCTCGGCGCCGCGCGCCACGAGGGCCTCGTTGAGCTCCGCGTCCTTGCCGCCGTTCGCGATGTACCACTGGCGGGTGGTGATGATCTCGAGGGGCTTGTCGCCCTTCTCGAAGAACTTGACCGGGTGCTGGGTGGGGGTGGGCTCGTCCGTCATCGCCCCCGCCTCGCGCAGGAGCTCCACGACGCGCTTCTGCGCCCTGAAGACGGTCTTCCCCGCGATCTCGGCGTATGCGGCGAGTCCGGCCTCGGTCTCGATGCCGGCGGGCGCCTCGGGGAGGACCCTCCCGTCCCAGCCGAGCATCGGGCGCGTCTCGAGCTGGAGCTCACGCCACCATGTCACGTCGGTGGTGTCGCCGAAGGTGCAGATCATGGCGATGCCGGAACCCTTGTCCGGGGACGCGAGGTAGTGCGCCACCACGGGCACCTCGACCTCGAACAGCGGCGTGCGCACGGTGGTCCCAAACAGGGGCTGGTAGCGCTCATCGTCCGGGTGCGCGACCAGGGCGACGCATGCTGCCAGGAGCTCGGGGCGCGTCGTCTCGATGAAGACGTCGCCGGCGCCGTCGGTGCGCGGGAACGCGAGCCGGTGGTACGCGCCCGACATGTCGCGGTCCTCGAGCTCGGCCTGCGCCACTGCGGTACGGAAGGTCACGTCCCAGAGCGTCGGCGCCTCGGCCTGGTACGCCTCGCCGCGTGCGAGGTTGCGCAGGAACGCCTGCTGGGCGACGGCCTGTGCCTCGGGCGAAATGGTCTGGTAGGTCCGCGACCAGTCGACGCTCAGTCCGAGGTGGCGCCAGAGTGCCTCGAACTGCTTCTCGTCCTCGGCGGTGAGGATCTCGCACAGTTCGACGAAGTTGCGGCGGGAGATCGGAAGCTGGTCGGCGGCCTTGGTGGATTTGCCGTCGCCGTCGGAGTGCGGGGGCTCGAAGCCCTCCACGTAGGGGAGCGAGGGGTCGCACCGTACGCCGAAGTAGTTCTGTACGCGGCGCTCGGTCGGCAGGCCGTTGTCGTCCCAGCCCATGGGGTAGAAGACGTTGTCGCCGCGCATGCGTCGGTAGCGGGCGGCGAGGTCGGTGTGGGTGTAGCTGAAGACGTGGCCGACGTGGAGGGAGCCCGAGACCGTGGGGGGCGGGGTATCGATGGAGAAGACCTGCTTGCGGGTCGTGTCGGGGTCGAAGAGGTAGGTGCCCTGGGCCTCCCAGGCCTCGTTCCAGCGGTCGTCCAGGCCGTCGACCGTTGCCTTCTCCGGGATGCGCGTCATGGCGGCCATTCTTCCAGACGGTCGGGGTCCCCAAACGCCGCAGCGGCGGGGCCGGGCGCGAGTACGACGAGGGCCGGGCGCGAGTACGACGAGGGCCGGGAGGGCGAGGGCGGGGTGCCGGACATGACAAAGCCCCGATCGGCTGAGGGTCGGACCGGGGCTTTGCCTGTCGCCACACAATGGTGGGGACATTCTCTGCCGCTGCGGAGGGGCTAGGGCCTCCGCTTCTTTGCGACAGACCGACTATTTTTGGCCCCATCACTTCTACCCAGGACCCGGCGACTTTCTGGTGTCGCACTTCCTTCAGAGTAGACCAGCGCGGCTCGCCACGCGCGGCGAAATGTGTGGTCTGCGTCACGCCGCACCACGGCCCATGGCGCACGGTCAACGGCCACGATCCACGGCCACGATTCGCGGCCGCGGTGACGATTCACGGCCGCGGCGCCTCCGCTCACGTGCCGAGGCTGACCTCGGCGATCATGGGCCCCGAGGGTGTCGTGGACCCGCCCGAGGGTTCCGTCGTCACGAAGACCTTTGCGACATCGTCCATGTCGCCGGAGACCAGGACCATGTACGTGCCCTCGGCATCGGGCATGAAGGTGGGTCCGGGCGCCGCCGTACCGTCCGAGTGGCCCATCCATATCTGGTACTCCGTGCCCTTGGCGGGCATCGGCGTGGTGTCTCCCATGAGAACGGCGCCCGCGTAGTCCTCGCTCATGACGAGCGACGAACGGCCGAGGGGGACGTTCATCGAGTGGGCATCGGAGGCCGAGATGATGCGCATCGCCTGCTCGTGCGCGGCGAGGGCGGGGCCGTTGGGGTCGCTTCCGAGGAAGCCTCCGACGCCCACACCGAGGGCGAGGGCTACGACGGCCGCGGCCGCAGTGCCGATCCAGGCGACGGGAAAGTGACGCCGGGTGCGTGCCGGATCAATCCGGGCCGGCGCGTGCTCCGCAGGGTCGGGGATAGCCGGGTGGGAGGTCGACGGGACTTGGGGCGTCGCGTCGAGGCTCGCGCGGACGGACGAACGCAGGCTCGCGGGGGCGGGACCGGGGGAGCCGACGCCGGAGAGGGCGCCGGTCGTGCCCAGAATCGCCGCGGCATCGCGCACCGAGTGGACCTGCTCGCGGCACGAGGGGCACTCGTCGAGGTGGCGCGTGAAGGCGTCGCGCTCTTCGGGCTCGAGGGCGTCGATCGCGTAGGCCGCCGCGAGGTCGTGGAGAGTCATGGCGCCACCTCCAGGAGGTCGCGCATGTGGAGGATGCCGTCCCTGAGGCGGGCCTTGGCCGTTCCCAGCGGAATCCCGAGTTCGGCGGCGACCTCGCGATGGGTGAGGCCCCGCCAGTAGGCGAGGGACAACGCCTCGCGCTGGAGCGCGCTCAGGCCCGCGAGGGCTCGGCGGATGCGGGCCGCCTCCCACTCGCCCTGGAGGGTGTCGATCACCTTCGCTGGACCGTCGTCGGAAGGATCCACGGTGGGCCTTGTCGCGAAGTCGGCGCGGGCACGGTTCGCATGGGATTCCTCGCGGCGGACCCTATCGACGGCGCGTCGGTGAGCGATGGTGAGGATCCATCCGCGCGCGGTGCCTCGCCTCGCGTCGAACCGGGGGGCCGTGCTCCACACCTCGAGAAGGGCTTCCTGGGCGGCGTCCTCGGCAAGGGAGGGGTCGCGCAAGACGCGCAGGGCGATGCCATAGACCTGGTCTGCCACAGCGTCATAGAGGCGTTCGAAGGAGTGAGTGGAACCCCGGGCCACATCGAGCATGAGCTCGGAGAGCGGGGGATCGTTGGACAAGAGGGAGGCGGGCGCCGCGGAACGATCCGTCGCCGGGGGTGTGGCTTCGGTCGCCTCCCCCGCGTCGTGGGGCTGCTCGCTTGTCTCGGTGCTTGGCACCGAGCGCAAACGTCGGGGTGAGCCCACTCCGCCTCCCTCTGTCTGGTATCCCAATGCGGCAGAGGGTCGATGTCTTCCCGGCAAGCTCGGGTCTTGGGCGACCGCGACTCGGGTTTTCATGATCGCCGCCTATCCGAACGTGAAGGCATAGGCCTCGACGCCGGGGGAGAAGTCCAGGGTCAGTTGGTCCTCGATCGGGTCGCCCGAATAGAGCGTGTAGAGGGTGGGCGCTCCAGCGACGGTGACGACCTCGTGCCATCCGGGGTCCCCGGCTCGCGTGATCGTGACCGTCCCCTCGCCACCCAAGACGAGGAAGACGTCGGCGGCGTAGTAGTGGTATCGCAGGACGGCGTCGGCCCCCGCGACCGCGGATTCCTCGCCGAGTGTCCACGTGCCGCCGAGCGAGAAGGCGTCCTGCGGCGGCTCGCTCGTCAGGGTGTACTCGAAGGGCTCGGAGAGCGCGTAGTCAGCATTCGCGAGCGATTGGAGCCGGCCAAACCCGACGTAGGTTTCTGGGGAGCGACCGCGCGTGTGGGTGCCCGCGTCCGCCTCGACGGTGGGGGAGGGGGGAGCGTCCAGAAGCGTCTGGATCAGCAGTTCCGTCTCCTCGTATGCTCCCTCTCCGTAGTGGACCTGGCGCACGACACCGTCTCGATCGATGAGGTAGTGAGCGGGCCAGAAGCGCTGGTCCCATTCCCACCACGTCGCGAAGTTGTTGTCGAGCGCGATCGGGTAGGTGACGCCGAAGCGCTCGCTCGCGTCCGCGACGTTCGCCTCGACCTTCTCGAACGCAAACTCCGGCGAGTGGACGCCGATGACGAGAAGACCGTCGTCCCGATACTTCTGGTACCAGGCCGTGGTGAACGGGAGCGTGCGCTGGCAGTTGATGCAGGAGTAGGTCCAGAAGTCGAGGAGCACCACCTTGCCTCGGAGCTCCTCGAGGGACAGGGGAGTGCCGTCCGTGCTTCCGTCGGCGGCGGTGTTGAGCCACGCCTCGATGCCCGTGATCGTCCTCGCGGGCCCACAGTTGTGGAGTGTCGAGGAATCCATCGCGCACTCGTCGAAACTGCGCGCCGACCCCATCCCCGTCACGGTGGGATCCTCGCGCCCCGCGAGCGCGTCGAGCTCGTCGCGAACCGTCGCGTTGTCTTCGATCGCGGACTGGGCGTCGTCGAGGACGGGGGGCACGAGGCGCTGGAGCGGCTCGAACACGTTGAACGCGAGAAGTAGTCCCGTGAGGATGAGAATCGCTCCCGAGATCCTGCGGAAGAGATCGAGGCGTTCTCGCACGGCCTTGATGCGGCCGACGATGGACTGGCCTGCGAGCGCGAACGCGAGCAGCGGGATGGCGACGCCCGCGCTGAACGCGAGGGTGAGCGTCACGAGCCCCCAACTGAGGCCGTTCGTCGCGGCGAGAACGGTGATGGCGGCGAGGATCGGCCCCGCGCACGGAACGA
>CAZTJX010000151.1:0-575 GCA_964613755.1 uncultured Demequinaceae bacterium
TCAAGGTCGTCGACCCGATCCTCTTTGTGAAGTCGCTCGTCCCCGCGAGCTACCTCTCTAAGAACGCCTCGGAGTTCGACATCACCGAGAGCTCCAACCCCGTGTCGGAGCAGCTCTTCAACGAGGTCGTCGGCTCGCTCGCCGGCGCGTTCTCCCGCTACACGAACGACGACGACAAGGACCACCGGATCACCAAGATCCAGGGCGACTCCGTGGGCTTCGCGAAGTCGCTCGCCGGTGAGGTCGAGAAGAACTACGAGTGGGAGTCCGGACGCGGCCTGACGATCACCCAGGCCACGATCGTCTCGATCGAATACGACAAGGACACCGAGGCCCTGCTCTCCGACGTGCGGAAGGCCGACGCGCTCAGCGGCGGCCGCGCCGACACGTTCCTCAAGCAGTCCGTCGCGCGTGGCGTCCAGGGCGCGGGCGAGAGCGAAGGTGGCGGAGCGAACCTCGCCGTCCTCGGCATGGGCCTCAACGCCGTCGGCGGGATCATCCCCCCGACGCCAGGCGGGGCTGCGGCCCCGGCCGACCCCGCGGCTCAGCTCGCGCAGTACAAGAAGATGCTCGAC
>CAZTJX010000151.1:585-4845 GCA_964613755.1 uncultured Demequinaceae bacterium
GACGACGGGCTGATCACCAAAGAGGACTTCGCGGCCCTCAAGAAGAAGACGCTCGGACTCTAGGCCTCTCACATGGCAACCGAGACCCCGAAAGGGGGCGCGGTGTCGCCGAAAGGCGCCGCGCCCAAGACACCCGCCGCGAAGCCCGGCGCCGAGCAGGTGACCGAGGGCAAGCAGGATCTGCCTGACGTCACCGTCCTCGCGACGCCGGGAGGCGCCGGCGACGGGCTCATCCGATGCCCCAAGTGCGGCGCGAGCGACGTTTCGATCAAGCAGAAGACGAACACGCTCATGTGCGCCTTCTGCCGCAACGAGTGGGCGGAGGTGCGGCTCGACGAGAAGCTGGGGCTCAGCGAGGGCATCAGCAAGCTCAAGGGCACGGTGATGACCACCGCCGCCAAGGACATCACGGATACGGGGGCGCTCGTCACGCTCAAGTGCACGGGCTGCGGCGCCGAGGTTGTGATCGACACCGACAAGAACCTCAACGCGCGGTGCCACTGGTGCAAGCACGTCCTGTCGCTCAACAACTCCATTCCCAACGGCGCGGTGCCGGACGGCATCCTCCCGTTCACGGTGACGCGCGAGCAGGCGATGGCGTCCATCGCGACGTTCGTCGACAAGCGCAAGACGTTCGCTCTGCCGGAGTTCAGCAAGGAGTTCAGGCTCGAGAACATCATGGGGGTGTACCTGCCCTACATGACCGTGGACGGGAACATCTCCGCCCGGCTTGATGGCGTCGGCGAGGTGCTCACCGGCAGGCGCAAGGTGAACCAAGGCAAGACCACCGAGTACCTCGCGGATTCCTACACCGTCGTCCGGACCCTGGATCTGGCGGTCGACGACGTTGTGGTCGAGACGGCGGCGGACAAGGTCAACGTCAATTCGGAGATCTCGACGAACAACATCATCAACGCGATCCTGCCGTTCGACGTGAAGAACATCGTGCGGTTCAACGCCGGGTTCCTAGGTGACACCTACACGTCCGAGCGTCGAGACATGGACATCGACCAGGCCGACGACTACGCAGCGAATCACTTCATGACGATCAGTCGCGGCGCCGTCCAGCAGTCCATCGGTGGCTACAACCGCGGCGTCCGCTGGGAGTCGGAGCAGATCCACATCAAGGGCAGCCGCTGGACCTCCGTGCTACTGCCCGTGTGGCTCTACGGCTTCGTCGAGACGCGCAAGGGCAAGCAGATCACCCACTACATCGCCGTCAACGGGCGATCGGGCGCGACGATGGGCAGCGTCCCGATCAACCGCAAGAAGGCCGCCCTGCTCGCGTGGGGTCTGACGATCGTCATCTCGGCCATCACATGGCCCATCGCCCTTATCGTCTTCCTGGCGGGTGGATGATGACCGGCGACATTCGATCTGACGGGAGCGTGCGATGAACGGCTCATCGGACAACGGAGGCGGCATTGCCTTCTTCCTCTTCGCCGCTGGGCCTGCGGTGGGCCTTGGCGTGTGGATGTGGATCCAGGCGAAGTACCGCAACCGCAGCGCCCGCTACATGCCCGAGCGCGTGGTGAGCTACCAGGCGACCAACCTCAAGGCGGACGACGCGTTCGTCAAACACCTCGTCAGCCGCTCCGCGAACATCAAGGGGCGCAATGACGGGTCTCCCGCGTCGCGCGCCAAGAATGCGAAGTTCACCAAGGATTGACGCGATTCGCGTCGGGAGTCACGCGGGCTTCGTGCCGACGTACACGGTGTTGGTCGCGTCCCGCTCTTGGAGCGGATTGGGGAATCGAACGATCTTCGCCGCGACGTCTGTGAACTCGACCGCCAGGATGTCGAGGTACGCCTGGTCGGGCGGATCGTTGGACCACAGCGCGTACACGCCACCCGCGGCGATGTGTGAGGCCAGGCGATTCGTTCCCGTCGGTCCGTAGAACCCGGCGCTCCCGTCGGCGAGGAGATGCTGGGGGGAGTGGTCAATGTCCAGGATCACCGCGTCGAACTCGCGGGACGGATACTGCGGATCGAAACCGGCCGCGTCGGACATCGCGAAGAAGTCGCCCTGGATTAGGCGGCAGCGCGGGTCGGCCGAAAGCGTCGGCCCCACGGGCACGAGTCCTTGTCGGTGCCAGCTGATCACGGGTTGCAGTAGTTCAACCACCACCATCTCGCGCACTCGTGGGTCCTGCAGGACGCGCTGCGCGGTGTACCCCAGTCCGAGCCCACCCACGGCCACATTGAGGCCCGTGCCGGGCAGGCGTGACAGGGCGATCTCGGCAAGCATGACCTCGCCGAAGGTGAACGCGCTCGACATGAGGTACTCCTCGCCGAGCAGAACCTCGAAGAGGATCTGGCGCGTCACCGGGTCTTGGCGCTTGCGGAGGGTTACATCGCCGATGGGAGTGCGGGCCCAGTCGAGTTCCTCGAAGATGGTGCTCATGATCCCCCCGGTCGTACGGCGTGTTGCGGTGTCCGTCTCCGATCACCCTAGCCCCGCGAGCGCGCCGCCAGGGTGTTGAGCAGGGCGGCGCCCGTCTCGGCATCGTCCACGGTGACAAGGAAGACACGGTCGCCCGTGCGACGCACCTGCAGGGCCTCGCCCTTACGGACGATCACGCCGATCCGGCCGCCCTTCCCTCCCCGGATGCCGTAGCCGCCAAACTCCCGGATCGGGCGCACGGTCACCACTTCGGTCGACTCGATCTCGTTGAGAGGGATGCGGACACTCGGTCGACGAACGATGGGGCGCACGGTTAGTCCCTCCCGGTCGACCGTGACCGTCCATCGCATGAACGACACCATCGCGGTGCCGAGGACGATGCCGAGTACGGTGCCGAAGATCCATGCGCGCGTCAGGACGCCCATCACGACGGCAAACACCGTCACGGAGACGGCGAGCGCGAGGTAGCCCCGGGTCGCGACGGCGCGTACCCACGACGCCTGCTCGCCCGGCTTGAGCGCGAGGCGCGAGGCCGTCGGCGAAACCGGGGTGGACGTCGGCTGCGGAGGGTCGCCCGGCATTAGGAGCGCGGCGCCGACGGCGCCAACGGTCGCCAGGCCGAAGGAGAGGAGCAGAGTCCCATTGAGCGAGCCCGTGTCCCGGGCGTCCTCAAGGCCGCGCTGCAGATTGAGCCCGCCGACGATGAGGGTGGTGAGCAGCACCGCGAACCAGATCGAGACGGCGGCGGAGGCGCGACGGGTGAGAGCCTGGCGGCCCCAGAAGAATCCGAGCGCCCACAGGAACAACGCGACGACGGCGATAAAGGTGGCCGGGATGACGATGTTCGGGGTGAGGGAGCCGAAGCCATCCGCGCCGCTCGTCCCCCAGTGCATGGCGATCGGGTCGGGGAGCTCGTCGCGCCACGACCACGGGACGGCGACGGTCGCGCAGGCAAGCGCCAGGGGGACGGCGAGCGTGAGAAGAGTCGTGCGAGCCCGATCGGGAACCGCGACCTGTGCCGGCTGGGTGAGGGGGTGGGTCATTGCAGGGCCTCCTTCATGAGGGCGAGGGTGGTGGTGGGGGAGACTCCGAGGTCGCGAGCGATCGAGGCCGCGTGATCGATGGCTTCGCGTAGAAGTCGAACGTCGCGCGATGCGTCGGTCATGACGGCGCCCCTGCCGCGACGCAGCTCGAGGAGCCCCTCGTCGCGGACGTCCTGGTAGGCCTTGAGAATGGTGTGGAGATTGACGCCGAGCGAAGCCGCGAGATCGCGGGCCGCGGGCAAACGCGTCCCCGGCGCGAGTTCACCGCGCGCGGCGGCCGAGCGGATCTGGCCCGCGAGCTGCGCCGAGAGGGTCTCGGTGGCGGAAGGGTCGAGGCGGAAGAGCACGTTATGAGTATATATGTTCTAGGTGAACTAGAACAATAGGCGTACAATTGTGGGGCGCGACGTTGTATGTCGCGCCCCACGTCGAGAGAGGAGAGGGGGCTACTTGGTCCCGCCGCCGAGCAGGCCGCCCAGAATGTCGGTGATCCCACCGCCCGAGCTCGACTTCGACGAGCCGCCACCCATCGCGCCACCGAGGACCTGGCCGAGGATGTCGCCCATGCCGCCACCGCCGCCACCACCGCCAGCCGCGCCGCCGAGGACCTGGCCGAGGATGTCGCCGAGCCCGCCTCCGCTGGACTTGGGCTTGCTGTCGCCGCCGGTGATCTTCTTCGCGATATACGCGAGCACAATGGGCGCGAGAATCGCCATGAGGCTCTTCATCATGGTGGAACTCGTCGAACTCTTGCTGCTGAGCGTCGCCGCGACGTCCTTGGTTGAGGGGCCAAAGATGTGCTGGACAATCTTG
>CAZTJX010000152.1:0-4834 GCA_964613755.1 uncultured Demequinaceae bacterium
CTGCTATGGCGGCGGAGTGTACAACGCGACGTACTGGGGCTACGGAGGCGTTGGCGGGTATCTCGCGTACTTCCCGAACTGCACCACGGGCGGTGCGAGCGGGAACATCTACCAGCAGATAGCGACGTGGGTAAAGAGCGGGTCAACCCAAGGGGCCCTGGTGTACACCGGCTACGAGGCTCCCGTGTATTCGTACAAGATCCTCTCCACCGCGCTGTACATCGACTGGGTTGAGGCTCCAGCGGTTACGGGCGTGACGGGCCCGACGCCGGTGGACGGTGCGACGGCCGTCGCGTTCCCCGTCATGGAGGCGACGGGAACGAGCAACGCCGGGGACTACCAGTACTTCCAGTACGTCTTCATGTCGGACGACGGCGGCGACCCGTTCACGTCGCCGTGGGCTCCGAGCGGTCCCTACCGCGTGCCGGACGGCGCGCTCACGCCGGGCAAGCACTACACGTACTCCATCAAGACGAAGAACGACTACCCGGTCAGCCCGGAGCCTGAGACGACCAACGCGGCGTGGCACTTCACGATGGACGCGGCGCCCGACGTACCAACGAACGTGACGGTCGACGCGCAGGCGTTGACGGAGGACCTTGTCTCGACCGAGGTTCGTCCTGCAGTGTGTGCCGCGGTATCCGACCCCGATGGCGGCGACATCCAGGCGTTCTTCACGATTCGTCAGGGAAATCCCGGCGGTATCGTCATCGTCGACAGCCTGGCGGGGGAGAAGATCCCCCTTGCACAGAACGCGTCAGGGACCTCGTGTGCGACGCTTCCTTACGCCCTGTCGCCGGATGCTGTCTACACGATCGAGGTCCGGGCCTTCGACGGCTCGCTCGTCAGTGACGCGGTGACTCCGCCCCATACGTTCACCGGCTCTCCCGGGGTCAATCGTGAGATACCCGGGGACTGGGACGACGACACGGAGGCGACGTCATGAGGGCGCCGATGGGTATTCAGGGAAGCGGAGCCCGCGGACGCAGGATCTCGCTGCGCTCCATGGTCATCGCCGGCGTGTGCACCGCCTCGATCGTCGTGACGTCCAACAGCACGTGGGCCGTCGACGACGAGTCGGGTGACGCGGGCGCGGCCTCGTCGTCGGCAACCTCGTCGACAGCGTCGACGGCGGCGGTCCCGAACTCGTCGCCCACGGCCCCGGGGGACCCGTCGGGCCTCCTCACCGTCGATGGGGCCCTGGACTCGACCGAAGCCCCACCCGAGTCCGTCCCGGCCAACGACATCCCGCCGGCGGAGCCTGCCCCGAACGAGGCGACCGACGACCTCTTCGAGGCCGAGGCCGTCGCGCTCCCGTCCGTATCGAGCGAGGACTTCGTCCTCGAGTCGTCCGCGGACCTGAAAGCCAAGGCCAAGGGTCACAAGGATGGATCGCCCGAGGGCGGAAGCATCGTCGTCGGTGCCGCCGCCGCTTCGCTCGACGAGCTCGCCGAGGTCATGTACCCGCACCTGGGCCGGGACGCGCTCGCCCCTGGCGTGCGTCGGGATCTGGTGAAGGCCGACCTGCCCAGCTCGAAGAAGGGCGCGCACCTGAGCGTGGACGTCATCCCCCAACTCCAGGGCGGGACGATTCCGGGCTCGGCGTTCGCCGCGAGGGCCTCGCTCGACTCGGGAGACTCCCAGTGGGTCGAGGTCGCCTTCGACACGTCGGGCTTCGAGAACGCCTTCGGCGGTGACTACGCCGACCGGCTCCAGTTCATCGCCCTGCCGGAGTGCTCCCTGACGACCCCCGAGATCCCGGGCTGCCTCGACGGCGTTCCGCTTCGGACGCGCCGCGACGAGGGCGGGATCGTCCACGTCTACGCCCCCGCCTCCGTCCCATCCCTCCCGGGCGGGGGTAGCCACTTCGGTCTTCCCCTGCCCGCCGACGTCGTTACGTCCGCGGAGCTTGCGGCGAATCTCGCGTCGGCCCAGGGTCTCTCCTTCTCGACCACCGGCGGCGGCACCATCATCGCGGCTGTTTCGGGGGCGGACTCTCAGTCCGGAACCTTCGCGGCCACCGACCTCGCCCCGCGCGGCACCTGGGGAGTATCCGAGCCCACCGGTTCCTTCACCTATTCGATCCCGATCGTGGTTCCCCCCGTGACGGCGGGCCCCGTGCCGAACCTGGCTCTGGGATACTCGTCGCAGTCCACCGACGGCAAGACCCTCGCGTCCAACTCCCAGGCCTCCATCATTGGCGAGGGCTGGACCATGCCCGTCAGCTACATCGAACGGCTCTACAAGCCGTGTAGCGCCGACGGCGGCGACGACACGTCGGGCGATCAGTGCTGGGCTTCTCCCTACACGGGAACCGCAGATGAGGCGGCCTACGTGCTGTCGCTCAACGGGAGCACCGAGGAACTCGTGTGGACGGACACGGACGCGGAGGCCAGCGCCGCCCACTACGTCGCGGCGTCCGACCCGACGCTCAAGGTCACCCGCTACTTCGGCGAAGACGCCGGGCGCGTAGGCAACGGTGACAACGACGGCGAGTACTTCGAGGTGAAGACGTCCGACGGAGCGGTGTACTACTTCGGGTACGAGCCGTACGGCGCCGCGAACCCCACCCACTCGATCGCCTACGAGCCCGTCATCGGAAACGACGCGGATGAGCCCGGCAACGGCGAGACCGATGACATCATCACCGACCAGGCGTACCGCTTCATGCTCGACCTCACCCTCGATGCGTCGAAGAACGCGATGACGTACTTCTACGCCCAGGCCGTCAACAAGTACCTGAGCGGGGTCGCCCCGGACACCTTCTCCAGGCCGTACGTGCGGGATACCCAGCTTCTGCGCGTCGAGTACGGGCAGGTATTCACGGCTCCGACGACTCAGGGCGGGCCCGCGTCGTTCACCGCGGCCGAGGCCAAGGTCGAGTTCGACCTGGTCGACCGTTGTGTCGAGTACGGCCAGTTCTATGACCCGCTCTGGATTGGCGTCGAGATCAATGGCCTGTGTGGCGAGCTCACGCCCGCAAACGCCGCGTCCTACCCGGACGTGCCGGTGGACCTCCTGTGCGACGACGAGTGCAACGCGGCGCAGACCTCTCCCGTGTATTTCTCCGCGGTGCGCCTCAACCAGATTGACACCTTCGTGCGCGACGCGGCGGGGGCCTGGCTCCCCGTGGACACGAACCAGTTGATCTCCGCGTTCCCGACCACGAACGACGGCTCCGCGCGATCCCTGTGGCTCGATTCGGTGTACACCCATGCCTGGGGCGACCCCGCCACGTCGGATGACGACCAGGACACCTACCTCATCAAGTTCTCGGGGACGCGTCTGAACAACCGCGTCGACTGGGATCCGACCGTCGAGTCCGATCAGATGCCTCAGCGGGCCATGGACCGCATGCGGATCTCCAGCGTGTGGACCGAGATGGGCGGGCGCATTGACGTTACCTATGCCGCCGCGTTGCCAGACGACTTGACCGCCGTCGGCGTCCCCGCGGACACGCTCTGCCCCCAGGACGGCGCGGACGCCGCAGACTACGACACGTGGTCCACGACCCACCCGGTTGAGCAAATCAACTCCGCCGACAACACCCAGCTGTGCTACGCCGTCAAGCGCGGTGAGGACACGGCGATCTACCACAATTACGTCGCGACTCGGATCGAACTGGTCGACCCGGTGGCGGGCACCCCGACGCAGACGCACTCGTACGAGTTCGGCGGCACCCCAGGCTACGCCCTCGCCGACTCGGTGCTCTACGAGCCCGGGAGTGCTGGGGACACGGCGACCTACAGCTCCTACCGGGGTTTCCTGACCGTGGCGAGCACGAGGGGCGTGATTGAGGACGTCGTCCCCGCCTCGGACCTCCGCGTCGGCGACTTCAATGGCGACGGCGTGTCAGACCTCTTCACCTCGACGGCAACTGGGCAGTGGATGTACTCGCCCGGCGGCACCGACCCGTGGGTCCCACTCCGCGTCGAGCTGACGGTTCCTCTCGATGACCTCCGCTTTGGTGACTTCAATGCGGACGGAGTGACGGATGTCTTCACCGTGGACTCCGCTGGACAATGGTTGCGATCATACGGCGCGACGGAGGACTGGACGTACATCAATCACTCGAGCGCCCCATTTTCGGAACTGCGTTTTGGGGACTTCAATGGAGACGGAAAGACCGACGTCTTCTACAAAAGTGGTACTCAGTGGAAATACTCATCCGCGGGCGCAATCAGCTGGCAGAATCTTGCTACCTCGGGCAATCCGCTTAGCATTCTCGACTTCGGTGATTTCAACGGCGACGGCCACACGGACGTCTTCGCGGGGGTCGGAGGCAGCGTCTGGAGCTACTCATCGGCAGGTGCATCCAGCTGGATCCTTCTTGGGACCATTAGCCCTGCTCCTTCCGAACTCTGGTTTGAAGACGTCACCGGCGACGGGAAGACGGACGTCTTGTCGCAAACCGCTACCGGAGTCTGGCGCTACTCAGACGGAGGCACCGAGCCATGGGCGGACCTGACTGGACCGAGTGACGTCTCGCTTCACGACGTGGTCTTCGGCGACTTCGACGGCGACGGGAAGGCCGATATCGTCGTGCAGGACCCCTTCGGCGGCCGAAAGATCTCCTCGGGCGCGGCGGAGCCGTGGACATGGCTGCTCGCTCCCGACACACCGACGACAACGACGACGAACCAGTACTACCGCGGTCTCGACGCGTCGCTCACATCGCTGTACGACGGGGCGACCAAGACGGACGACGCTCGCCTCCAGGGGCGGCTCGAGTCGTCCAGGACGACAGACCCCGGGGCGGAAGGAAACGTGACGGTCGAGTCGTCGGCGACGACGTACGACCCGATCGTGGTGGGGACCGCTCCCGCGTGGAAGG
>CAZTJX010000153.1:0-4822 GCA_964613755.1 uncultured Demequinaceae bacterium
CGGAGAATGAACTCTACCTCCCGCCGCTGACTCGTGCGTCGGTTGGGATTCTTGCGCTCCCTGAAGGTGCAAGTCAGTCATTCCACGTCGGCGTGACGGGACTGACCCTGGCCGCAGACCTCCTTGCCCTAACGGCAGGTGTGACGATGGGAACGATCGGCGCGAAGTTCGCCGGGCCAGTTGCGGGCCAGTGCGGCGCGTGGCTGGTCACGGCGATCCCGCCCGACAAGATCTCGAACCCCGGTGGAGTAGCCGAACAGGTGCAAGCAGCGTCCAGCTGTCTTGAGAAGGCATTCTCTGCGGCAATCGTCGAGGGGCTCTTCGACTCGGCAAACGTCGGCTGGATAGAATCGACATTCAGTTCCCTGAAGAGCGCTACCCGAGTTGGCAACGCCATCACTGTGTTCAGTGTCGAATGGACGCTACTCGACCTCTGGATTGACAACTCCTTCGTGGAAACCGGTCCGGCTGGCAACGGCTTCACGGTCTACAGCGAGCCAGCGGCGATCAGCGACGAGCCAGCTCCTGCGCCCGTGCCCACACCTGCCCCCCAACCAGGTCCAGCAAAGGCGTGGGTAAGCCGGTCAGGCGACACGATCACCTACCACTGGGAGAACATGCCTGCCGGAATGTGGCCACAGGTCGACCGGTTCCGATGCTGGCGGTATACGGTCACCACTCACCCAGGCGGCTGGGCAACCGACGGATGCGGCCAGCAGACAGGGTTCGCGGGCTATCCCTCTGGCAACGGCTCGGTTTCGTTCACGTACCCTGGTGCCTCCGACTCGTTCTCGATCGAGCCATGGAAGTACGGGCCCTGGCTCAATGTCGGGCAGTCCTGGACGGGGTAACGGACGCCGACCTCGCTTTCTCGCGCCTGGGGCGATCCTTCGTTCCGGGAGCGATGAGAA
Organism: uncultured Demequinaceae bacterium; assembly: GCA_964613755.1. Taxonomy (GTDB): domain Bacteria; phylum Actinomycetota; class Actinomycetes; order Actinomycetales; family Demequinaceae; genus JAFGBM01. Next base: position 912 of record CAZTJX010000153.1, read on the forward strand.
GCGCTTGCCCCTAGGGTTGCGTGGGCGAAATCGAGAATCGCCCGTCTGCGTCGCGACTAAGGGCTGCACCGGGGCCTCTCCGGTCGTCGCCACCGCCGTTACGCTCGAATTGCATCGCCGAGCGCGCGGCTGACGACGCTGGCCGTGATGGTCGTCGTCTCCCAGCTCGGCGGGTGCATCCCCGCGAGCCTGGCCAGCGAGTCGCCCGAGATGACACCTGCGGCAACCGACTCCGGTTTGTTGCGGCTCGCCGAGATCGAGCAGGCCGAGCAAATTCGGGCGGTGCTCGCCGAGGAGGTCGTGGCCAATGGTCGCTCCGAAGCGGCCGCAATTACCGATCGCTTGGGGCGCATTAGGGCGGTCCTGTCGTCCACAGGCGCTGTGCCGCCGCCCACCGCCGACTCCGGGACCTCATCCATCGAAGCGACGATCGACCGTGTCGTCGATGGCGACACCGTAGTCACGTCAACGGGGCTGACGGTGAGGTTCATCGGCGTCGACGCGCCGGAGATGGGCGCATGCGGGACCGAGGACGCGAAGGCGCTCCTGCGCGACCTCGTCGAGGGCCAAGACGTGACCCTCGTCAACCCCGCCTCCGTCGACGACGCGGACCAGTACGGCCGCATCCTGCGCTACGTCGATACCGGCACGGGCGTCGATGCGGCTCTTGAGCTCCTGAAAGCGGGCTACGCCATCGCGCGCTACGACTACCTCGACGGGTACGACTGGCACCCGCGGCAAGACGCCTACCGCGTACTCGACGACGCGACCGCACACGTGTGCGGGGACGCGGCCGAGAACGACCCCGCGCACATCCTCGCCATCGCCGAGCCGGAGCCCGAACCCGCGCCCGTCGGCCTGGTCGACGCGCCTGCGGCACCGACCGAACCGTGGAACCTCCCGGGTCCGGATCTCGACTGCAAGGACATCGGGCACAGGGTCTACATCACCGGGCCGGACTACCACCGTCTCGACGCCGACGGCGACGGGATTGGATGCGAGTCCTGGGGGTGACGGCTCGGCCTCGAGGCAAGCGCATTCATGGGCCACTTCCGATAGCGTGACGGCATGGACGACCACGCGGTCCCTGCGGAGGCAACCCCGCCGGAGCCTACTCCCGCAGGCTGGTACCCCGACGTCAGCGACCCGCACACGCTTCGATGGTGGGATGGCTCGGGGTGGACCCCATCCGTCCGACCGCGTGCGTCGGCTCCCGTCGCTGCCAAGGCGGAAGAAGTCGCCGAGCACGTCATCGCCGTCGCGCGAGTTGACCCGTTCTTCGCCTTCGCCCCGCCGACTCTCTTTGCTCTCCTTTCTCTGGCTGGCACTCTCGTCTTCTCGCAAGTGTGGGGCGAGAACGGCCTCGCTGCCGCGACCGCCCTGGTCTTTCTCTTCGCTGGACCGTTCTGCACTCTGCTTGTTGTGCGCGGGATCATCCTGCTCACGTCAAACCGGTTCACCCTCACCAATCGTCGCGTCGTAGCGCGGTATAGGCTCATCTCGCGTCGCACCCACCAACTGCTCCTCGCCGAAGTGGAAAGCATCCACGTCAAGCAGGATCTGCTCGCGCGGGCAGCGGGCTACGGCACGCTCGTTCTTCGGGGAACAGGCGGCCTCGGGCTCCCGATCACGGGCATTCGCAACGTGCTCGGCTTCCACGGGCAAGTCCAGCAACAGGTCGAAGGCGCGGCCAAGCGGCGCTAGGAAGCGTGCGAGGCGGGAGTTGCATGGGCGCAGAGACGGGTGGCGGACCTCAGCAGCGAGCGACTCGTCGGGGCGGCTTCGGCCCTGACGTCAGCTCTTCATGTATGTCGCGTGAGACTCGGCCCACGTTCCGCCAATCCGGTCCCAGTACGACACGCTCTCCGGTTCAGAGGTACAAAGCTCCACATGGACCACACCCTCGTCCTCCCAGGTTTGACCCGCGTACCGGAGTTCGAGTACGAGAAAGTGCGCGAAGCCTCCCGTAACGCCGCCGCGCTGAGGATCCCAGATCTCAAGGACATCGTCGAGCGCAACAACGCACGCGGGTTCGGTGTTCTGACCCGGGATCCACTTCTTGACCGTCCCGGTCACGCGGCCACGTCCGCGCACCCACTGGGCCGGCTCCTCGTACCCCCCACCGACCCACACTCGGTCGCCCACGGTTATCGGTATGTGGAGATTGTCCCAGACGGCACCGTGTCTGCGAAGCGCAGTCTCCGAGATCGCTCAACCGAGAGCGGGGCGTCTAGTGGAGCAGTCAGGTTACGCCCTCCCCCGTTCTCGTGTGGCCCGACCCGAGGATGCTCGTCCCCGCACGGTTCGCGCATGACAGGCAGGTGTCCCGAGGCCAAGAGTCGCTCCGGGTCATCCACCTGCCGGGATGCATGACGCGGCGATCGATCGGACTCGGTCATGCTCTCGGTGTGGGCCTACTCGAACGACTCCCCCGATCAACTCCCGAAGTCGCGGACGCTACCCTTGACCCTACTTGTACGTTTCGTACACTAAGTACATGGACACCATTTCGGCCGCCGAGGCGCGGCAGCATTGGAGCGAGACGATCGACGCCGCCCTGCGCGGCCCCGTCTCGATCAGTCGCCACGGGCGCGGAGCGGTGGTCCTGATGGATGCCACGCTCGCGGCGCGCGCCCTCGCGGCACTCGAGGACGCCGAAGACGTCGCGGCGCTTGACGCCGCCCGTGCCGAGGGCGGCTCAGTCCCGTGGGACGAGATCAAGGCCGACCTCGGTCTCGCGTGAACATCACGTACTCGGTCACCTTCTCCACGGCCGCCGCCCGCCAACTTACCAAGCTCGACCCCCCAGCCCGCCTGCGCGTCAGCGTGGCCATCGACCTGCTCGCCGACAACCCCCGACCGCCCGGCGCGACCCCGCTCGTCGGCGGCCGTGGCGCGTGGCGAGTCCGCACGGGCGACTACCGGATCATCTACGAGATCGCCGACCGCGCGCTCCGCGTGTGGGTGATCGCTGTCGACCACCGCCGCGATGTGTTCGAGTACTCCTTGCGAAGGGCGGCGAGTGAAGCTGGCGCCCCCATCCACACCCCGGCGAGTGACCCTCGACCTGTCGCCCCTCGGCGGTAGCCTGTATGCAGACGAGGGTTGGGAGAGTCGTGGTGAGTAGCGCAGCCGAGGTTCCGTCCGACGGCGACCGGGCCGCGAGCCAGCGCGCACATGAGCAGTCCATGGGCGAGGTCTCCGACGTGCTACTCAACCTCGAGCACACCCTCAACCGCGCGAAGCGGGCCCGCACCGTGCTCAAGAAGAGCGGCGCCAATCGGAACGCCGAGCTCGCGATCGACGCCCTGATCGCCGATCTCACTCGCGTCCACAAGCGCCTCATGCAAGACACTTACTACGCGGGCGACGCTGTCCGCCTCATCTAGGGTCGGACGCGCCTTGCGCCGACACCAAGGGGGACGAGTGGGCAACCATGCGTAGCGGCAGCGAGATCGAGGCCGCTCTGCGCACATTCATCGGCCGATGGTCTTCGTACCGCGGAAGCGAGAAGTCCGAGGCGCAAAGCTTCCTCAACGAGTTGTTCGACGCGTACGGTACCGACCGCAAGGAGATCGGTGCCCTGTTCGAGGACTTCAAGGCCTCCGCCGGATTCATGGACCTCCACTGGCCGGGCACGCTCATCGTCGAGATGAAGAGGCCCGGAGCCCTGCTCGAGACCGCCGAGGATCAGCGCATCCGCTACTGGCAGGAGTCCTCGGACTCGGCGCAGGGAATCCCTGCCGCTCGCTGGGTGGTCACGTGCAACTTCCACGAGTTCGCGGTGTGGGAGCCGGGAAGGTTCCCCAAGGAGCCCCGCATCACCTTCGCCCTGGCGGATCTCCCCGACCACTACGACGCCCTGCTCTTCCTGCAGGAGGGCGAGATCGAGCCGATCTTCACCCCGCAGC
>CAZTJX010000154.1:0-4805 GCA_964613755.1 uncultured Demequinaceae bacterium
CGAGGATCGGCCCCGCGCACGGAACGAACACCAGCCCGAGCGCGACGCCCATGACGAACCCGCTTCCACCCTGGTTCAGTCGGGGCAGCCTGCTCGACTGGAATGGGCGCTCGAGCGCGTGGCCGATGGCGGGAATGAGAAGCCCGACTCCTACGGCGACGAGCACGATGATGCCTGCCCAGCGGAGCGCGTCCTGCGGAAGATTCAGGGCGCCCAGGAGGGAACCTCCGACGAGAGTGAAGACCGCGAAGGAGGTCACGAGACCGGCGACGACGAGGACAGGCCGCGAACGGCTGGGCGCGGTGGGCTCGGACGTGCGGGGTGCGGTATCGGAGGTGACGCCGCCGACGCCCACGGCCACGGGAATCTTGGGAGACGTCGGCACGGAGCTCGCAAGAATCGCGGGAAGCACGGGCAGGACGCATGGGGAGAGAGCGGTAATGAGGCCGGACACGATTCCGACGAGGGCGAGGGTAAGCATGACGGTCATTCGCGCGCCGCACGCACGCGGATGGGTTGCGCCGCCTGCGGAGTAACGGTTTCGCATCGGCGACGTAACGATTCGCACCACGGTGCCGTGTGGCGCATCAACACGGTCCCCTTGGGCGTTGTACTAGGAGTACCGAAAGGACCGTCATGAAGGCCGCCATCATCGCCCTGCTCGCCGCCGTCGCTGCGGTGGGGTTCGCCGCCGTCGCGACCACCTCCGTCGTCGTGACTGCCGAGCGGAGCGTTACGAGCCGCTGACCGCCTCCCCTGCGCCGCGGCGCGAGAGATGATGCGGTTCGGCGACGCGTACTCCCTTTAGCCACCTGGACGCGTACGTCCTTGCGTGGTAACATGTTAGTTGGCTAACGAATGGTTAGCGGGAAGACAGACCGAGCAAGGAGGTCCCGATGAGGACCGAACACGAAACCGAGGGCCATGGCCCTCGACGGGACGAGGACAACCTCGTTCGCACGATGGCGCGCACGGCCCAGGGCATGCGCCGCCACCTGGAGAAGACCATCGCCGACGTCCCCGGCGGCATGAGCGCGTGGTGGGTGCTCCGTCACCTGCATCACGCGGGGCCGCAGGCGCAGGCGGACATGGCGCGCAGCGTCGGCGTGGCGGGCTCAACGCTTACCCGGCGGCTGGAGCAGATGGAGGCCGACGGCCTCATCACGCGGACGCCCGATCCCGACGACGGGCGACGCATCGTCGTCTCCCTGAGCGAGGCGGGCGAGGCGACCAGGGGCGGGCGACGCGAGCGCGCCGACGCCGAGGTTGAGCGCCTGATCGCGGGGGTTGCGCCCGAGGACATCGAGGCGTTTGGCCGCATGGTCGAGAAGATCCGCGAAAACCTGAGCGAGCTCGGGACGGATCCCGATGGACGCGGAGGCGGCCACGGGATGCGCAGCGGCTTCGGCGGTGGCGGCGGTGGTGGCCGCGGTCGTGGTGGAGGTCGCGGAGCCGGCGGCGGTGGCCACGGCGGCGGGGGGCGTCACGCGGGGGGCGATCCCGATGGTACTCGGGGCTCCCGCGAGGAGGACGCGCCTAGCGGCGCCTAGCGGCGGAAGAGCGTCGCGAGCAACGACGGCGGAAGCGCGGCCTGCTTCTGGTCGGCCATGCACCGGCAGCGCTGGTGCGTCGGGACGTGGCCAAGCACACGCTCGACGTGCTGGCCGCAGCCGGTGTACGAGGGCTTTCCGCAGGCGCGGCAGGTGGCGGGGCTACACATCCAAGGGTCTCCATTCGGGGATCGCTGTCGTTCGTTCAGGACGACGATAGCATACCCCGGGGGGTATGACGCAAGTGGGGGCAGTGCCCACGCGCTCGCGCCTGGTGGACCCGTGTGCTACCCATAGTGGAAGGGCCGTTTCAGCGGCCAGGGGACGACGCTCGGGGCACGATGATGCGCGCGAAAATTGCGATGTGGGGTGTGGCGGCGGCAGCCGTCGCCCTGGCGGGGTGCTCGGGCGAGGCCTCGCCATCGGGAGATAGCGCGCCGGGAGACGGGGCGTCGTTCGGCCAGGGGAGTCCCCGCCCCGCGTGCCTTGAGACCCTCGATCCCGATCGCGTCCCCTACGCTCCCGTGCCCGTCGTCGTCGCAAGCGACTGGGGTGCGCCCGTCCAGGTTGCTTCGCCAGTGACGGACGCGTGCCCCAATGACGCCATCACCATCAGCGCCGACGGAGACACCCTGTACTTCTACTGGTCACCGGTGGTGAACGGGAGCTCCGCCCAGTTGCTCGCCCCGGAGACGGGGACCTACGCGGCCTCGCGCGTCGGCGACGATCCGGGGCTGTTCGGCGAGCCGACGTACCTGGACCTGGGCCGGGGAGCCAAGGGCGGCTCGGTCGACGGCGCGGTGAGCTTCACGCCCGACGGCGCCGAGGTCTACTTCCACTCGACACGGGCGGAAAACCTCGGCTACCAGGCGGACCCGCCGACGGACGACTACCTCGACATCTACGTTGCGTCCGTCGTCGACGGCGTGCCGGGGCCCGCCCGCAACCTCGGAGCTCCGCTCAACTCCGGTTACCGCGACGGCGAGCACACGCTTTCCCCCGACGGCCAGCGGCTGTACTTCGCATCGGACCGCCCGGGGGGAAAGGGCAAGACGGACCTCTACGCGTCGGAATGGCTGGGCGACGCGTGGAGCATCCCCGTCCCCCTTCCTGCGCCCGTCAACACGGCGGCCACCGAGCTCCAGCCGGCCTTCGCGGCCGACGACTCGGACACGCTGTACTTCGCGTCTGATCGCGACGGGGGACCTGCGATCTACCGCGCGAGGCTCGTCGACGGGGAGTGGGGCGAGCCAGAGCTCGTGATCTCCGGATACGTGGGGGAGCCGTCGCTCGTCGCGGACGGCAGCCTCCTGTACTTCGTCCAGGTGCTTGTGGACGACGAGGGGGTCTACGGATCAAACATTTGGTACATCGAGCGGAAACAGCCGTAGGCTCGGGAGTGCGCCCGCAACGATGCGGGCCTGAAGGGACATCATGCGCAGGGATTCAACGCTCGGAGTCATCGGCGGGGTACTGATTGCGGTCACGATCTTCCTGTCGGGCAATACCATCACGTTCTCCGCGGAAGCCTGGAAGGGAACCACGGCTCTCGTGCTTCTCGCCGCGGGCATCGCGGTGATCATCTTCTCCCTCGGGGGAAATCGGGTCGCGACGGGCTACGCCGCCACGGTCGCGGGAACCATCGCACTCATCCAGGTCGTGGATCTGATCCGCGACGACAACTTCGATTTCTCGGCGCGACTTATCGTGCTCGTGATCGGCGTGGTCCTCGCGTTCGCCGCGGCATGGGGACGCAACCGCTCCTAGGCGTCCTCTGCGGTGTGGCGAATTCCACAGCGACACGATTGTGAACTTTGCCCCACGTGCGTAGAGAACGAGCGGTGCCGTGCTTACCGTGAGGCTAAGCGCTCCCAGATGCGCTTGGCTTGATAGCAAGAGGTGTCCCCGTCCGGCTGGCTGGCCGATCGCGAGGACGTGGCGGCGGCCGAAGTGATGCGGCCGCCGCACTCTTCTGCGGCCGCCGCACTCTTCTGCGGCCCGAGCGCGACGCTAGCGACGTTCGCCGGGTGACGGGTTCCGGATCCCCACGAGCGACACCACCCCGCCGAGCGCGAGCAGCGCGGCGGTGACGGTGAGCGCCCGGTGGAAGCCCGCGAGGTCCAGTTGCCCGCCGACGATCGTTCCTAGAAGCGCGATCGTCACGAGCCCCGCGATGCGCGACACCGCGTTGTTGACGGCGGATGCGATGCCCGAGCGAGAGGTCTCGATCGCGCCGAGGATCGCCGAGGTCAGCGGCGAGACCGTGAGCGACAGCCCCAGGCCGAACAGCACCATCCCGGGGAGCACCTGGGTCCAGTAGTCGAACCGCTCGGCGACCGCGAGCATCGCGAGCGTCCCGGCCGCCATGACGAGCGGCCCCACACACATGAACGCGCGCGGGCCTACGCGGCCGGCGAGCGCACCGACGCGCGCGCTCAGCAGGATCATCAGGACGATGATCGGCAAGGACGCGAGCCCCGCCGCGGTCGCGCTGAGCCCCGGACCCTCCTGGAGGTAGACGCCCGAGACGAACGAGATGACGGCGAGCGCGCCGTAGACGAGGGCGGTTGCGCCGTTACCCCACGCGAAGTTGCGAACGCGAAAGAGGCCAAGCGGCATCATCGGCTGGCGCGCCGTCGCCTGGCGCCAGATGAAGGCGACGAGGAGCGCGGCACCCACCACCGCCGAGGCCGAAATGCCCGCGTCGGACCACCCGCGCGTCGGCGCCTCGATCAGGGCGTAGACGACGCCGCCCAGCCCCGAGGCCCCCAGGAGCGCGCCCCACCCGTCGATGCTCGTCCCCGCGAGGCGGACGTCGCGCTGCTCCAGGCGCGTCAGCATCATGAGCACCGCCGCGATCGGGATCACGTTGATGAAGAACGCGAGACGCCACGTCGCGAGGTCGACGGAGAGCCCGCCGACGACGGGGGCGACGATCATCGCCGAGGAGGTGGCGGCGGTCCAGATGCCGATGGCATGGGCCTGGGCGGCGCCGCGAAAGTTGGACATGATGAGGGCGAGCGAGCTCGGCACGAGGAGTGCACCCGCCGCGCCCTGGAGCAGGCGGGCGACGATGAGGATCGGGGCGGTGGGTGCGAGGGCGACGGCGAGGCTCGTCACACCGAACCCGACGAGCCCGACGCGGAGCACGCGCAGGCGACCGTAGACATCGCTCACGGACCCGGCGACGAGGATGAGCGCGCCCAGCGTGATCAGGTAGGCGTCGACGACCCACTGCTGGAGCGCGATGCCTCC
>CAZTJX010000155.1:0-1214 GCA_964613755.1 uncultured Demequinaceae bacterium
GTTCCGGCGCTCCCACGTTGCGATCTACGCGACGTTCGGTGCACGGCCGCACTCGAGGCTGCTGATGCAGGCATCCGAGTGGGGGCTGCTCGCCGCCGTCGGGGGACTCTGGGGCTGGTCGATCGGGATCGTCGCCTCCATCGCGTTCGGCGCACGAGCCAGCCAGGCCTTCCAACTCGTCTCGCTCCACACCGGCCTCACGCTCCTCGGCGCGTCGGCCCTCGTCGTCCTCCTTGGCCTTCGCCCCACTGGGACGCTCCTCGACGCACTAAAGGACCATTAGGCGGTCGAGCAATGTATTCACGTACGACACGCACATGGTCTGCTGGAAGGCAGGCTGCACGGGCACATTCAAGGACTTGGGGTACGACTTTGAATCGGTTGGTGATGCAATTTCCGCGGGTGTCGCTCTTCGCGGGGACGCCGTCCAGCCGACCTCCGAGGAAATCGACCAGGCGGTCGCTGACGCCAACTGCCAGGCTTCGTCCGATCTACCCGGCGCGCTCCACCGCGCCTTCGATCGCCAGCAACAACAAGTCATCGAAGACAACCTCGATGTCCTTCTTGCGTGGCGCGACCTGGAGGTCATGATCCTCGAGCGCTCAAGCGAGATCCTGGGAATCACCTACGAGCCCGCGCCTTAGGGCCGTCCCGGCGCGGCCGTGTTTGGCAAGCACCTGGCTCCGATTCGCCAAGTAGTTTGGCGCGGGTGGTGCTCGGGGACTCCAGATTGGCCAACTTCAAGCGTGAGAATTGGCCAACTTCGCTGGCGTCCTACAGGGATTTGTAGGACGTCACGATAGTTGGCCATTTGCCAAACTACTTGGCCACGACTTGGCCACGCTGCCAACGAAGTTGGCCAGACGACTGGCGGCGGGCGGCCGAGGGCCTGAGTTGGAGACTCCTGACGGGGCCGAGTCCCGGGAAGTGGTGTATCGCTCGGTGGTCGGCACGGAGTGGGGCGGGCCCAGCCCCGACCGCCTCGCACGCCGCAACGGCTACCGCCACCCCGACATGGACACCGGGGTCGACGTGACCGATGCCCCGGTCCCCAAGTCGCGGCGGGCCAGCTGTCTCCCCGACTGGCTTCTCGAATGCGAGAGGCGCGCTGAAACTGCGTCGACTCACTCCTCGCCGAGCGAACTTGCCCATGTCACGCTAACGTGACTGACGTGCGACTCCGCACACAAGGGACAACAGAAGGGGGTCTGGCA
>CAZTJX010000155.1:1224-4727 GCA_964613755.1 uncultured Demequinaceae bacterium
TGCAGCATCAAAGACGAAGTTGCGGGCACTCGGGGTAGTTCTCGTAATGGGGGTTGCGACGGTCGCAGTCGCGGCTCCAGCAAGCGCAAGTCAAACCGGCTACTGCAACTCGCAGTACGTCTGCCTGTTCTCGGACACTTCGTACGAGGGCGGAATTTGGCAGGACAAAAACGCCGACTACAACCACTCCGACGACTACTTCTCCCACACGCCTCAGGTCAAGAACGTGAATGACGCGGCGTCATCGATCTACAACCATGGTGTTTCCTGCAACACCAATCACTACAGGAACGCTGGATACAATTGGTGGCGCATGACGACGGTGCGCGGCTACTACTACTCCAGCCTGCCGTACGATGACGACTTCTCGTCGCTCAAGTGGGTCTGCTAGGCGAACCTTGCTGACGGTGTAAGGTGCTGGCGTTTCTGCACGAAATCGAGGGACGCCAGTGCCAGTACCCATTCCGGTAGGTTGTCGAGGTACCACAGGGTCGATGGAGGCAAAGAAATGATGCTCGGGGTCGAGTACGGAAGGATTCCCCGCACTTGGCGTGCGGTGGCTATCGGCGCACTGGTCACAGGTTCGCTTGCAGGATGCACCGACGGCCAGCCACCGCTCGATAGGTCGCAACTTGCCGATATCTCGCTGCTCGGTGCCAGCGTACAGCGCACGCTGTTGATCTCGACGCGCGCTGAGAACGTCTTCGCTCAGGAGTGTATGAACGACGCGGGTTTCGAGTTCTTTGTTGTCGACGACGCATCGCAAGTCGACACTCCAGACGAGGCCCTTATGCTTTTCGTCGGAGAGATCACCGAGGAATCAGCCCCGACCAGCGGCTACGAACCCTACGTGGACTCTCCGCTCTTCAACCCGGACGTCGTCGCTGCGAGTGATGAGGGCGCGACCGAGTCGCCTCAATCACGGTCGGTCGCCTACTTCGACTCCCTCTCCGAAGCGGACCAAGCAGCTTATGAAATCGCCTTTGACGGAGGGCCGGATGGCGAGCGCATCGTCCTCATCGACGGGACGTCAATTCCAGCGCAAGGCTGTCTTAGGCAGGCAATGGAAGAAGTCCACGGAGACGCCCTCGTTGACTACGTCTTGATGTCAAACAAGATCCAGCGGCTACTGTTCAGCGTCAACCTTGAAGACGGCCCGGCCTACTCCGCGGCCGTAGCGAGTTGGCGAACGTGCATGGCGAAGGAAGGGTACGCCTTTGATTCGGTGGCGCAGGCGATCGCTGCCGGAGTCGCTCTTCGGGGCGATGACGTTCAACCTACGGATGTGGAAATCGCTCAAGCGGTGACAGATGTTACCTGCCAGGCAAACGCGAATCTCGTCGACGTGACGCTAGACGCCGTTGACCGCGAAGGGCGAATGCTCGTTGACGAGAACCTTGCGCTCATTCTGGCCTGGAGTGAGCTGGAAGCCACTCTCCTCAAGCGATGCGGCGAGATTTTGGGCTTCAACTACGAGCCTCTTCTGACGGGCTCTGAGTGACCCTCGAAAGGACACACGCAGAGTCGAACCGAATGCGGATGCTCGTCGCTGGAGCGATCATGCTTGCCCTGGGCGTGGGCGCGGGAGTGGCGGGGGCGCTTCTTGTCCGGAGTCCCGACTCTGCCGCACTCGACACAGCTGCACCTCAGCTGCCACCAGCCATCGCCAAGGTCGAGGTGGGTGTGCTGGGCGAGTCGCTCGTGGTTGAGGCGGACTTCGCATCGAGCGGAGACATCCTCGTCCCCGTGACGGATCGCGATGGAATCGTTACGCGGGTGCCCGATCTGACGTCGGGGATTGCACCGGGGGCAGTTGTGCTTGAGGTGTCAGGACGGCCGATCTCGGTGCTGCGGGGAGATGCTGCCGCCTACCGTGACTTCGTCGGCGGGACCCGAGGCGAGGACGTCCGGTCTCTTCAGAACGCTCTCGCCTCCCTTGGTTTCGCAGTTGGCCCACCTGACGGGCTATATGGGCCCCGCACCGCCGCAGCTGTCGAGGCGTTCTACTCCGCCATCGGTTATGACGCTCCAGCGCCATTGGCATCGCCCGCGGAACTCGCGGTGGCGCGAGCCGCGGTTTCCTCTGCTGAGGCCGCCCTTCGCGACCTCAAGAAGGAGGCAGAAGACGCCGCTTCCGACAGCGATCCACTTACCATTGTCGACCCTTCGGAAATCGCGGTCTCAGCCGCCTCAGTCGCGTTGGCGCAGGAGGCGCTCAAACGCACAAGCGACGCTACGCTCACGCCGTTTCCGGCGAATGAGGTGCAATTCGTGAGCGGCGACTCGTTTGAAGTCGTTCAGTCCGACGCAGTGGTCAATAGCCCCGCGCGTGCGGGCGTTCGTGTTCTCGCCGCCCGAACCAGTCAGACCTTGTGGGCCACCGTGCCCCGAAGCGTTGCGGCACGGCTGACCGAAGGGACGCCGGTATCAATTGTGCCGACCGCCGCGCAAGGGTCGCAAAGTGGCGTGGATGACGTTAGTGGAACTGTGACGTGGATTGCCAGTTCAACGGGCTTCGACGGCGTGGCAGAGCGGTTCGGAACGTCATTCTCGATTCCTTCGGGTCAGGTAGGTATCGAAGTCACGATGCAGAGTTCACTGGCTCGCCAGGACTTCAGCCACCTGACCGCCACGATCGAACTCGGAGGCGGTGCGGCACCAACCCTCATCGTGCCGCTGTCAGCCGTTCGCAGCTCAGCAGATGGCGGCTCGTGGGTAGCAGTACTCATCCGTGATGCGAGCGGCGAGTTCGTGACGGAGACAGTCGACGTCACGGTACTTGACACGCTGTCTGGACGGGCGAGTGTCTCGAGCCCTGACCTCGAGGCCGGCGACGACGTTGTCCTTGGCTAGGACGCCAATGGAACCGTTAGTGCTCCTTCAGCACGTGACGAAGCGGTACACCGGGCCACCTCCCGTCGTGGCCCTCGACTCGGTTGGTCTTGAAGTGGCGTCGCATCAGCACACCGTCATCACTGGGCCCTCTGGGTGCGGCAAGTCCACGTTGGTCAACATCATCGGCGCACTTGACACAGTCTCAAGCGGCAGGCTCAGCATCGCGGGGCACGATCTCACTAACGCGAGCGAGCGGGAACGAGCCTGGTTCCGCCGAACCAGGCTCGGACATGTCTTCCAATCGGCGCACCTACTAGCCGATCGTAGTGTCGTGGAGAATGTGGAACTCTCACTGCTGTCACGTGACGGCCGGCGCAAGCCAGAGCACCGCGCGCTTGCATTGGATGCGCTCGCTGCCGTCGGACTCGCTGCACGCTGGTCAGCCGACCCGCGCCACCTTTCAGGCGGAGAACGTCAGCGGACGGCAATCGCGCGCGCCTTGGTCAAAGAGCCTTCGCTCATCATCATGGACGAACCGACCGGCAACCTGGACACCGCGTCGTCTCAACGGATACTTGAACTTGTCGGCGAAGTCGTTGCCCAAGGTAACACCGTGGTAACCGTGACCCACGATCCGATGGTCCGCGACGCGGGCGACGCCGTGATCA
>CAZTJX010000156.1:0-4713 GCA_964613755.1 uncultured Demequinaceae bacterium
GCGCAGCTTGTAGGTGCCGAATCCGAGCGCCCGGCCAAGGATCTGGTTGCCGAAGCAGATTCCAAAGAACGGCACTCTCGCATCAAGAACGCCCCGCAGTGTCGTTACCGCGTGCTCCGCCGCCCCAGGGTCGCCCGGGCCGTTCGAGAAGAAGACGCCATCGGGCTTCATCGCGAGGATCTCGTCGGCGGTGATGGTCGAAGGAACGATCGTGACCTTGACCCCGCGCGCCGCCAGCAGCGTGGGCGTCATCGACTTGATCCCGAGGTCCACCGCGACGACCATCGCCCGCGTGGGTGTCCCGCGCGGCGGCTTGATGACGTAGGACTCCTTCACCGATACGGCATCGGCGAGGTGGGCGCCCTCCATAGCATCGCTCGCCCTGACGCGCGCGACCAGTTCCGCCTCGGGCGCGAGGGCATCGCCAGAGAAGATACCCGCGCGCATAACGCCCGCGCTACGAAGGATCCGGACGAGCTCCCGTGTGTCGATCCCGGAGATGCCGACGATCCCCTGGGCCTCAAGATCGTCGTCGAGGCTGCGGCGAGAGCGCCAATTCGAGGCACGCCGAGACGGGTCCCTCACCACGTAGCCCGCGACCCATATCCGGCCGGATTCGACATCCTCATCGTTCACCCCGGTGTTACCGACGTGCGGTGCGGTCATGACGACGATCTGACGGTGGTAGGACGGGTCGGTCAGGGTCTCCTGATATCCGGTCATCCCGGTGTTGAAGACGATCTCTCCCGTGGTCTCGCCGCGCGCGCCCCAGGCTCGTCCCGCGAACGTTCGGCCATCCTCAAGAACGAGGACGGCGCCCTGGTCTTCCGTCACGCCAGGGCCCCCGCGAGCGACTCGTGGGTGAAAGTCACGGTTCCTCGGAGAAGGGTTGCGGCGATGGAGCCCGGGAGTTCGATCCCCCCGAACGGCGAGTTGTGACTACGGCTGCGCATCGCAGCGGGGTCGACCGTCCACGAACGCTTGGGGTCGACGAGGGTGACGTTCGCTGGCTCCCCCACCGCGAGGGGCCGCCCGTGGTTCTCGACTCGCCCGATCCGTGCGGGCTCCTCTGACATCACGCGCGCGACATCGCGCCACGTCATTCGTCCGGGGTCCACGAGCGCCTTCTGCACGATCCCGAGGGCCGTCTCGAGCCCGATCATCCCGAACGCGGCGGCTGCCCACTCGCATTCCTTGTCCTCATCTGCGTGCGGGGCGTGATCCGTTCCCACGACGTCGATGGTGCCGTCCGCGAGCCCCGCGCGCACCGCCTCGACGTCCGCGTCGGTCCGCAGCGGTGGGTTGACCTTGAAGCGCGGGTCGTACCCCCTCGCCCTCTCATCGGTCAGGAAGAGGTGATGGGGCGTCGCCTCGGCGGTCACCTGAGTTCCCCGCGCCTTGGCCCAGCGCACGATCTCGACCGAGCCAGCCGTCGAGAGGTGAAGGATATGGACGCGGCCGCCCACATGTTCGGCGAGCAGGCAGTCCCGTGCGACGATCGCCTCCTCGGCCACGGCTGGCCACCCCTGAAGACCAAGCTCGGCCGAGACGACGCCTTCATTCATCTGCGAGTTGTCGGTCAGGCGGGGGTCCTGGGCGTGCTGGGCAACGACACCATCGAAGGTCTTCACATACTCGAGGGCCCTGCGCATGATCACCGAGTCATGGACGCACATCCCATCGTCGCTGAAGACCCGAACGCGCGCGTCGGACAGCGCCATGGCTCCTAGCTCGGCAAGATGCTCGCCCGCGAGGCCCACCGTGACCGCGCCCACAGGGAAGACGTCGACGAGGCCTATCTCGCGGCCCCTATGCCACACCTGCTCCACCACGCCCGCCGTGTCCGAAACGGGCGTCGTGTTCGCCATGGCGTGAACCGCAACGAAGCCTCCCGCCGCTGCCGCACGTGAACCCGTCTCGATCGTCTCGGCGTCCTCCCTGCCCGGCTCGCGAAGGTGCGTATGGAGGTCCACGAGTCCAGGAAGCGCGATGAGGCCCTTGCCGTCGACGACGAGCGCGCCCTTGGGCGCGTCGGCCGCGCTGAGAGAGGCGATCTCTCCCTTGGCTAGGACGAGGTCGGCACGGGTGTCACCGTAGAGCGACACCCCCGTGAGCACGATGGGCTTATTGGCCGCAGTCACGAGGCGGCCTCCTCTCCGGCGAGTAGTAGATAGAGGACGGCCATGCGTACAGAGACCCCGTTCGCGACTTGTTCAACCACGACCGACCGCGGGGAGTCCGCGGCCTCGGCCGAAATCTCCAGGCCACGGTTCATCGGTCCGGGATGCATGACGATCGTGTGCTCCGGCAGACGCGCAATACGCGATCCGTCGAGCCCGAACAGCCGGGTGTACTCGGCGCGCGAGGGGAAGAAGGCGGCGCCGCCACCCATCATTCGTTCGAGTTGGATCCGTAGCATCATGATCGCATCAAGCTCGTAGGTGGCCAGCGCCTCGTCGAGCGAATGCACCACGTCGACCGGCCAGGTCTCGATGCCCAAGGGAACCAGGGTTGGCGGGGCGACGAGCACCACACGCGCGCCGAGGGTCGTGAGAAGCCACACGTCTGATCGGGCCACCCGAGAGTGAAGGATGTCGCCCACGATCGCGATCGTTAGGCCGTCGAGTCCGGCTCCGGGCTCGCCTTCGGCGAGGTGCCGCCGGATGGTGTACGCGTCGAGGAGCGCCTGGGTGGGGTGTTCGTGCGTGCCGTCTCCCGCGTTGACCACCGAACCGTGAATCCATCCCGATGTCGCGAGACGCTCCGCCGCTCCGGACGCGGAGTGCCGGATCACGACCCCGTCGGCGCCCATGGCCTGCAGTGTCTGGGCCGTGTCCTTGAGCGACTCGCCCTTCGCGACGCTCGATCCCTTGGCCGAGAAGTTGATGACGTCGGCCGACAGGCGCTTCGCCGCGGCCTCGAAGCTTATACGCGTACGCGTCGAGTCCTCGAAGAAGAGGTTGACGACCGTCTTGCCCCGAAGCGTGGGGAGTTTACGCATCTCCCGCTCCTGCGTCTTCGCCATCTCCCCTGCCGTGTCGAGGATCAGTATGGCGTCGTCGCGAGAGAGGTCCCGGGTCGTGAGGAGGTGCCTCATTCGCCCTCCCCTTCCGGACGCTCGATGCGAACCTCTTCCTCGTGATCGACCTCGTCGAGCAGCACGCTTACGCGTTCTGCGCGCGACGTGGGCAGGTTCTTGCCGACGAAGTCGGCGCGGATCGGGAGTTCACGGTGCCCTCGGTCGATCAGGACGGCGAGTTGAACCGACAGCGGCCGTCCCAGATCATTCAGCGCGTCGAGCGCCGCACGGATCGTCCTGCCCGTGTGAAGGACATCGTCAACGAGGACGACGATCGCGTCGTCGATCCCCGCGGCGGGAAGCGTCGTCGGGCCGAGGGAGCGGGTCGGCTGACGACGGAGGTCGTCGCGATACATGGTGATATCGAGACCGCCCGATCGCGCCAGCGCGTCGAAGTCGGGCTCAACGGAGGCGATGCGCTCAGCGAGTCTCTGCGCAAGCGGAAGGCCTCGCGTGGGAATGCCGAAGAGGACGAGATTCTCCGCGCCGCCGTTGCGTTCAAGGATCTCGTGGGCAATGCGCGTGAGCGCCCTGGCAATATCGGGCGCGGTCATGACGGCACCAGTCACCTGGCGACCTCCTTCCCCGCCTCTCTGGACGGACCTTAAAGGATGCCTGCTCGCGTCAGTCTAGCGGATCGATCGTTCGGTATCGGGGCCCTGTCTCCGAGTCGTCGAGTGCCGTCGCCGCGATGGCGCCGAGCAGTCCGTTCACAAAGGAGGGAGACTCATCCGTGCTCAGGTCCGTGACAAGGTCAACGGCTTGATCGATGGCTATAGCGGGTGCTACCTCATCGTTGAAGAGAATCTCCCATATCGCAATCCGGAGCGCGGCGCGGTCGACGGCGGGCATGCGGGAGATCTCCCACCCTTCGGAGTGCGCGGCCATCGCAGTCTCGATCTCGGACCAGTGGTCGACCACGCCACGCACAATGTGGACGGCATAGTCCGGCAGGTCCGTCTGTACTCCGGGCTCGGCGATACGGGCTTCTAGCGCCTCCACGACATTGAGCCCACGCTGGTCCGCCTCGAAGAGCACGTCGAGAGCGCGCTTGCGTGCCTTCGACCGGGCGCCCACTAGTCGTTGACGCGGGAGATGTACTCGCCTGAGCGGGTATCGACCTTGACCTTCGTGCCCGCCTCGATGAAGAGGGGAACCTGAATCTCCCTGCCCGTCTCAAGGGTCGCCGGCTTGGTGCCGCCCGTGGAGCGATCACCCTGGAGGCCGGGCTCCGTGTAAGTGAGTTCGAGCACGACAGAGGCGGGGAGTTCGAGGAAGAGTGGCTCGCCATTGTGGAGCCCGATGAGAGCGTTCGAGTTTTCGAGCATGAAATCCTTGGCGTCGCCCACGACGGCGGCTGGGACCGTCAACTGCTCGAAGTTGCCCGGGTCCATAAAGACGAAATCCGTGCCGTCATTGTAGAGATACTGCATGTCGCGCCGGTCTACGGTCTCGAAGTCGACCTTGGCCCCGGCATTGAAGGTCTTGTCGACGACCTTGCCCGAGAGAACGTTCTTGAGCTTGGTCCGAACGAAGGCGCCGCCCTTGCCCGGCTTGACATGCTGGAACTCGATGACGCTCCACAGGTTGCCGTCGAGATTCAGGACGGAGCCGTTCTTGATGTCGTTCGAGCT
>CAZTJX010000157.1:0-4711 GCA_964613755.1 uncultured Demequinaceae bacterium
TCGGTTCCGGTCCAGTACCAACCGTCCGGAGGCGAGGCGATGTTGTAGTACCGGCCACAGGCGGTGAGCCACTTGAAGTTCGCCTGGTCGACGAGGATCTTCCGGTGGCCGTTGTTCTGCGTCCAGGGGTGGTTGCCGCCGCTCATCGTGGCGCTCCAGGTCCCGTACTTGGCGGTCAGTTCTCCGGTCGTCAGGCACGAGTACCGGTGATTCGCTCCCCAGATGCTGAGGGTTGACCCCTTGCAGACGAGGCTGCTCGACGAACCTAGCTCGCCCCCCATGTACATGTAGTCGTTGACCGTCGAGGTGTAGGTCTTGCCCACCGTGCAGAAGATGCGCTTGTCCTCCCAGCCGCCGCTGTTGGAGCCGCTCACGGGGTTGTTCGAGATCGCCCCCCCGAAGACGGCACCCGTCGCGGCATCGGTCCAGTTCTCGCACTTGTAGATTTCCTTGTTGCCGAACTGGAAGTAACTCGCTTGGAGCACCCACTTCTTGGACGAGCAACTGTAGTAGCCAACGCCGGCGTGTTCGGCGGCGCGGTCACCCGTGCAGGTCTCGTAGGAGTCCGTCCACGGGTTGTAGAACTTGTCCGGGGTGTCGGGGTAGACCCACTCGCAGTTGGTCTCGGGGCTGCGGTACTTGATGTCGCCGTACCAGTCGTGCTCTTCGTAGACGCAGCTCGCGGTGGTGTCCTTGCTCTCCTTGGCTGCGGCTGCGGCGGCTGCGGCTGCCGCGGCGGCTGCCTTCTCCTCCGCGAGGTGCTTGGCCTCGATCTGTGCTGCGAGGTTGAGATCCTCGTAGATCTTGTCGAAGGCTTCCTTGGAGGCCTGGTCCATCCCCGTGTAGCCCGAACCGTACTCGGCGTCAAAGTCGAAGATGCCGGGCAGTCCGTTCTCGATGAGGTTGCGGTCCTGGGTTGCGGCGTCGTTGCGGTGGTCAATGGTCACGTACACCTGCGCACCGACGATGCCGAGGGCGATCGCGCTCACGGAACCGACCACTGCGGCGGTGCCTTGTCGCACCGCGCGTGCGCGCTTCGCTCGGGAGAGCAGGCCCTCGACGACCGACTCTTTGGGGGCATACCCCACGGAGCCCATCTGGGCAAGCTCGTTCATGTGCTGGTTGATATTCATGGCTTCAGCGTCCTTTGCCGTGTCACGGGTTCTTCGATGGTGCTGTAGTCGACACCACTCGAGGGGTTCTCCTCCAACGCTCCGAGGTGACCGCGGAGTTTGACCGCAGCGTCGGAGAGGTAGCGGTGCACGGCACCCTCAGAAATGCCGAGCTCGCGACCGATGGCGGCCGCGGTCAAATCGTCGTAATAGCGAAGCACCGTGCACGCACGCTCGCGCGGCGTGAGGTGGCGCAACGCCTCTTGGAGATCGGTGCGGAACTCAACGGCCGAAGTGCCCGGTGCGTCCCCCTCCGTCTCGTCCTTGAAGAGGTGGAAGACGCGCTTCCAGGCCTGGTTCTTGCGGCCCGCGTCCATGTGCGCAGAGAACATCGCACGTCGGACGTAGGCCTCGGCTTCACCCATGGAGACGCTCGCCTTACCTCGCGAGAACGTCTTCACGACCGCGTCGTGGAAGAGGTCTTCCGCGTCTCGACCGTTACCAGTGAGCAGATACCCGTAAGCCACAAGAGCTCCGCCGCGGCGTTGCACCAGTTCTTCCAGGGTGTCGGCCCAACTCGCCATCACTACCTCTCCCCGGACGATCCCGACGACCGCCCTTATTGACCTATACGAGGCGCGACCCCATAAACCTTGGGGTGGAAGTGGAAATGTGACCTCTCCGATACCCGAACGCGCAAAACGGGCGACTCGCTGTGCTGGCGAGTCGCCCGTCCGCGTCCCTTCCTCGGCTACTCCGGAGGCGGTGCGGGCTGAGGGAACCGCGCCGCCTCCGGAAGTCCTATGCCGTCGGCGAGGTCGACGGGTCCGGGTCCGGCTCCGGCGGGATCTCGGCCCACTCGGTTCCGGTCCAGTACCAACCGTCCGGAGGCGAGGCGATGTTGTAGTACCGGCCACAGGCGGTGAGCCACTTGAAGTTCGCCTGGTCGACGAGGATCTTCCGGTGGCCGTTGTTCTGCGTCCAGGGGTGGTTGCCGCCGCTCATCGTGGCGCTCCAGGTCCCGTACTTGGCGGTCAGTTCTCCGGTCGTCAGGCACGAGTACCGGTGATTCGCTCCCCAGATGCTGAGGGTTGACCCCTTGCAGACGAGGCTGCTCGACGAACCTAGCTCGCCCCCCATGTACATGTAGTCGTTGACCGTCGAGGTGTAGGTCTTGCCCACCGTGCAGAAGATGCGCTTGTCCTCCCAGCCGCCGCTGTTGGAGCCGCTCACGGGGTTGTTCGAGATCGCCCCCCCGAAGACGGCACCCGTCGCGGCATCGGTCCAGTTCTCGCACTTGTAGATTTCCTTGTTGCCGAACTGGAAGTAACTCGCTTGGAGCACCCACTTCTTGGACGAGCAACTGTAGTAGCCAACGCCGGCGTGTTCGGCGGCGCGGTCACCCGTGCAGGTCTCGTAGGAGTCCGTCCACGGGTTGTAGAACTTGTCCGGGGTGTCGGGGTAGACCCACTCGCAGTTGGTCTCGGGGCTGCGGTACTTGATGTCGCCGTACCAGTCGTGCTCTTCGTAGACGCAGCTCGCGGTGGTGTCCTTGCTCTCCTTGGCTGCGGCTGCGGCGGCTGCGGCTGCCGCGGCGGCTGCCTTCTCCTCCGCGAGGTGCTTGGCCTCGATCTGTGCTGCGAGGTTGAGATCCTCGTAGATCTTGTCGAAGGCTTCCTTGGAGGCCTGGTCCATCCCCGTGTAGCCCGAACCGTACTCGGCGTCAAAGTCGAAGATGCCGGGCAGTCCGTTCTCGATGAGGTTGCGGTCCTGGGTTGCGGCGTCGTTGCGGTGGTCAATGGTCACGTACACCTGCGCACCGACGATGCCGAGGGCGATCGCGCTCACGGAACCGACCACTGCGGCGGTGCCTTGTCGCACCGCGCGTGCGCGCTTCGCTCGGGAGAGCAGGCCCTCGACGACCGACTCTTTGGGGGCATACCCCACGGAGCCCATCTGGGCAAGCTCGTTCATGTGCTGGTTGATATTCATGGCTTCAGCGTCCTTTGCCGTGTCACGGGTTCTTCGATGGTGCTGTAGTCGACACCACTCGAGGGGTTCTCCTCCAACGCTCCGAGGTGACCGCGGAGTTTGACCGCAGCGTCGGAGAGGTAGCGGTGCACGGCACCCTCAGAAATGCCGAGCTCGCGACCGATGGCGGCCGCGGTCAAATCGTCGTAATAGCGAAGCACCGTGCACGCACGCTCGCGCGGCGTGAGGTGGCGCAACGCCTCTTGGAGATCGGTGCGGAACTCAACGGCCGAAGTGCCCGGTGCGTCCCCCTCCGTCTCGTCCTTGAAGAGGTGGAAGACGCGCTTCCAGGCCTGGTTCTTGCGGCCCGCGTCCATGTGCGCAGAGAACATCGCACGTCGGACGTAGGCCTCGGCTTCACCCATGGAGACGCTCGCCTTACCTCGCGAGAACGTCTTCACGACCGCGTCGTGGAAGAGGTCTTCCGCGTCTCGACCGTTACCAGTGAGCAGATACCCGTAAGCCACAAGAGCTCCGCCGCGGCGTTGCACCAGTTCTTCCAGGGTGTCGGCCCAACTCGCCATCACTACCTCTCCCCGGACGATCCCGACGACCGCCCTTATTGACCTATACGAGGCGCGACCCCACAAACCTTGGGGTGGAAGTGGAAATGTGACAATTCCCACTCCCGGTCGCACCGTCGGAGAGCCCGTCGGCCCCCGCCTCTCCAGTATGGGAGAAGGGGGCCGACGGCGGGAGGGGTTCAGCGCGTGGTGATGGTCACACTTCCCAGCGAGGTCCAGACCTGGAGTTCGAGCCAATCGTCCTGCGTCGGGGCAACAGTGATGGTGCTGATAGCCGGATCGTCCATGGTGTCGCGGTCGAGGAGGGCAGGCTCGGGGATTCCGACATCGCCGCCGACCGAGGCGCCCTCGCTGTACTGCTGGAGGGAGAGATTCTGCATTGCGAGGAGAGTGTAGGTCCCCGCCGAGAGGTTCGACGCCGAACCGTCCTCGTGCGAACACCGATTGACGTCGCGCCACAGGTAGGTGCCTGAGACGGACTCGCCTGGAGAGAGGAGGCCCCAGTATGAACGGGATTCGTTTTGCGCCACGTCGTCCTCGACGACTCCCGGCCCCCTACGGAGCAGCTGCCTGTTCGGATCGATGTTCGAGGGGTACGCCTCCGCGACGACGCGGCCACCCTTGACGAGGTAGAGCGAGCGATTCGGCTCGCCGAAGAAGCCGGGGATCGAGTACGACGACGTGTTCGTCACCGAAAGGGTGACCTCGGGATTGCCGTCTACCACCCATCCGTAACTGAGGGACACACGACTCGGTGCGGTAGCGGAGATGGCAAGCAGGCCGAGGTCGGCCGAGCGTGTGGGGAACGTCAGGCCGGATCTCCCATCCCAGCTACAGCCGTAGTAGCTCTCTTCGGCGGGCGTGGACGCGAACGTCTCGCGCGAGCCGTACCCGCTCGGAAGGATCCAGCGCGACGTGCCCTCGGCCATGTCCCAGTGACCAGAGACGGCCGCGGCATCGAAGAGTCCACGAGCGATCGAGGGAGTGAGCATGTCGTCGGGCTGAACTGGCGGCGTCCACGGTTGCGGGAAGTAGTCGGCGAAC
>CAZTJX010000158.1:0-4702 GCA_964613755.1 uncultured Demequinaceae bacterium
CCCGAGTTGCTCGGGATTTGTGACCGCATCTACACGATCTGTGAGGGCCGCATCACGGGCCAGCGGGACCGTAAAGACGCGACGCAAGAGAACCTCATGAAGCTCATGACCGTAGAAGGGAAGTAGACCGTGGCTGCCACCACACAGAAGAGCTCGAGCCTCTCCAGTCTGATGAAGGGGAGTAGCGTCAACCTGCGAGACTACGGCCTGCTTGCCGCGCTCGTCGTCGTCGTGCTTCTGTTCCAATGGGGAACGGACGGCAGGTTGCTCGCCCCGGCGAACGTCAACAACCTCATTATGCAGAACGCGTACGTCGTGATTCTTGCCATCGGAATGATCATGGTCATCATCGCGGGCCACATCGACCTGTCGGTCGGCTCGGGTGTCGCGATGCTCGGCGGATTCGTTGCGGTCGCCATCATGCAGTGGCATTGGCCGTGGCTCCTCGCGGTCTTCGCGACGCTCCTGCTCGGCGCCGTTCTCGGCTCGTGGCAGGGGTACTGGGTCGCGTTCGTGGGGATACCCGGATTCATCGTGACCCTGTCGGGCATGCTCACGTTCCGTGGGGGTGCGCTTATCGTCCTCAAGGGCGGCACGATCGGAGGTCTTCCCGAAGGCTTCATCTCGATCGGTGCGCGATGGCTTCCGAACTGGTTCGGTCACTGGCTGGACAACCGCGATGGCGTGACGATCGTGTTCGGCCTCCTGGCGGTGCTTGCGCTGGTCGGCTCGCAGTTGCAGGCGCGCAGCAAGCTCAAGGCGCGTGGACTCCCGCGTGAGCCCATGTCCATCTTTGCCACGAAGAACATCATCACGAGCGCCGCGATCATGTACCTGGCGTACATCATCGCCGGCTACAAAGGCACGCCGTACATTCTGCTCATCCTCGCGGTTCTCACGGTTGCCTACACCTTCGTGCTGAGTCGCACCGTGTTCGGGCGCCACATCTACGCCATGGGCGGCAACCGGTTCGCGGCGATCATGTCGGGAGTCAAGACCCGGTGGGTCGACTTCTTCATCTTCGTGAACATCGGTGTCCTCATGGCCCTTGCCGCCGTCGTCTCGACGGCACGTGCCGCAAGCGCCGTGGCGAGCGCCGGTGACTTCTTCGAGCTCGACGCGATCGCCGCGTGCTTCATCGGTGGGACGTCCGTCTCGGGTGGTGTCGGGAAGATCTCCGGTGCTGTCACAGGAGCCTTCCTCATCGGTGTCATCAACCAGGGCCTGTCCATCATGGCGGTCGACCCCGCATGGCAGAAGGTGATCAAGGGCCTCGTCCTCATCGCCGCCGTTGCGTTCGACCTGATCAACCGTCGTAAGTCGGGGAACTAGCCAGGCGAGTACGATGGTGCGTTTCGTCGAAGTCCCTCGTTCCGCCCAACCCCTGTGAGGGGGCAGGGGGCGGAGCGGGGGCTTTCGGCTGGGTACGGGAGTCGCAACGACGAGACCCGCCAGCACAACCTTTCCACCGTCCTGACGACGGTTCATCACAGCGGTCCGATGGCGCGTGCGGAGATCACTCGTCGCACGCGCCTCAACCGTTCGACGGTCGGCGCCCTCGTCGCGGAACTCGTCGAACTCGGACTCGCGTTCGAGACTCCCCCCGAGGATCAGACGCTCCGCGGCCGGCCGAGCGCGATCGTGCATCCGAACGCCAAGGTCGCCGCTCTCGCCATCAACCCCGATATCGACGCCTTGACCTTGGGGCTCGTGGGATTGGGCGGCGTGGTGCACAAGCGGGTTCGGTATGAGCTCGACAAGACACCGTCGCCCGAAATCGCGATCAAACTCGTCACGCGTCTCGTCGACGGGATGCGTGACGAACTCAGTTCCGTGTATCGCCTCGTGGGCGCGGGGCTTGCGATCCCCGGCCTGGTTCGCCATCGCGACGGACTGGTGCGGAGGGCGCCCTATCTCGACTGGACGAATGAGCCCTTCACCGAACGCATGGGCGCGGCGCTCGGACTTCCCACGTACGCAGGCAATGACGCGGGTATCGCGATGATCTCCGAGTCGCTCTACGGCGTCGGGCGGGGCATTAAGAACCTCGTATACCTCAACGGGTTCGCGGTCGGCATCGGCGGAGGTGTGATGGTCGCCGGGGTTCCCCTCCGAGGGGAGGACGGCTACGCGGCCGAGCTGGGACACACCGTCGTTCCTGGCAGCATGCTTCCCTGCCATTGCGGAAGACGAGGGTGCCTCGAGACCGAGGTCAACGCGACGCGGTTGCGCGCCGTCATCGGCAGCGACTCGCTCGATCTCGACGAACTCGACACGGTCCTTGCCACCACCGATGATCGGGCCGTTCGACGGGAGGCGGAGCGCCAGGTCGCCGTTCTCGCGGGGGCCATCGCCGACTTCATCTCCGTGTTCAACCCCAAGATGGTCGTCCTCGGCGGGTTCCTGGCTTCGCTTCACGCGGCCATGCCCGAGAAGTTTACCGAGGCCATTGTCGAGGCGTCATTCCAACCGATCGTGGAGGGCGTTCGCATCGAACGCGCCGTCCTTCGCTCGCGCCTCCTCATGGTCGGCGCCGCCGAACTAGCGTTCACGCCGCTCCTGCTGAATCCCGCGGGTAACCGGTCCACGGCCGAAGAGCCCGCGGAGGCGGAGCGACCCACGGTCTCCGCGAACTAGCCCAGCGAGAGAAGCATTCGGGTATTGCCCAGGGTGTTGGGCTTGACCCTGGCGAGATCGAGGAACTCGGCTACGCCGTCGTCGTGGCTGAGCATCATTTCCCGGTAGACCTGGGGATCGACAATCTCGCTGTCGGTGGCCTCGAAGCCGTGGCGCGAGAAGAAGTCGACCTCGAACGTGAGGCAGAAGAGTCTGCGGAGCCCGAGCTTCGTGGCGCGCTCGATGAGGCCGGCGAGCATCGCATGGCCCACCCCGGTGTGGAGACGGTCGCGTGTGACCGCGAGGGTCCGCACCTCTCCCAGATCCGACCACATCACGTGAAGGGCACCGCAGCCGACGATCTCGCCCTCGGGGGTCGCCGCCACGACGAAGTCCCGAACGGCCTCGTAGTAGGCGACGAGGTCGTGAGCGAGGAGGATCCGGTCGCTCGTGTAGGTCTCGACGATCGAGCGGATCGCGAGGACGTCCGCGGGGGTCGCGTCGCGGACGCTGACGTCGGAGGAGGTGGCCATGCCCATATCGTGGCACGGCGCGTGACGCCGATCCGTCCCGGTGCTAGATGGAGCCCTAGGCCGACTCTGTTCCGTGGACGGCGTACGGCTCGATCGCCTCAATCTCCCTGGCGGTGAGCGGTGGCGCGTCGAGCGCCGCGATATTGGCGCGCAACTGCTCTACCGAAGAGGCCCCCACGAGCGCGGATGTGACCCGGTCGTCGCGTAGCACCCACTGGATCGCCATCTGGGCGAGCGTCTGGCCCCGCTCTTTGGCGATCTCGTTGAGAGCGGTGGCTCGCTCAAGGTACGTCACCGAGATCTGCTTCTCGTTGAGGAACGGACTGTGGGTCGCCCGCGAGCCCTCGGGAATCCCGTGGAGGTAACGGTCCGTCAGCATCCCTTGGGCGAGGGGGGAGAAGACGATGCATCCGATTCCCTCGTCGCCCAGGACGTCGAGGAGGCCCTCCTCGGGGCGCCGGTCGAACATCGAGTACCGGGGCTGGTGGATGAGCATGGGCGTTCCGAGGTCGCGCAGGATCCGTGCGGCCTCCGTGGTCCCCTCAGGTCCGTAGTTCGAGACGCCAGCGTAGAGCGCCTTGCCCGAGCGGACGGCCTGGTCAAGCGCCATCATCGATTCCTCGATCGGCGTGTCCGGGTCAGGGCGGTGGTGGTAGAAGATGTCGACGTACTCAAGTCCCATCCGTTGGAGGGAGGCGTCGAGAGAGCTCAGCAGGTACTTGCGCGAGCCCCACTCACCGTAGGGGCCGGGCCACATGAGGTACCCCGCCTTGGTGGAGATGACGAGTTCGTCGCGATACGGGTACAGGTCGCTTGCGAGGATGCGGCCGAAGTTCTCCTCTGCAGAACCGGGCGGCGGCCCGTAGTTGTTCGCGAGGTCGATGTGGGTGACACCCAGGTCGAACGCCTCGAGGACGATGTCGCGCTGCTTGTCGAGGAGTGCGGTTCCCCCGAAGTTCTGCCACAGGCCAAGCGAGACGCCTGGCAGACGCAGGCCCGACCGGCCGACGCGGCGGTAGTCCATATGGTCGTAGCGCGCCTCGCGGGCGACGTAAGGATCGTGCGCCATGAACGCGAAGCCTAGGAGGAGGCTGCGGGCTCGTCGTCGGCGCCCGCCGTCGCCGCGGCCTTGACCTTCGCCTTGTCCTTCGTCGCGTCCTTGGAGCCGCGGGGCTCGTCGAGGTCGTCCCTGTCGACGCCCTCGAACGTGAACTCGCCCATCTCGCCAGACCCGATCGCGTCAACCTTGACCAACTGGCCAGCGACCAGGTCTCCGAAGAGAATCTTCTCCGACAGGTGGTCCTCGATGTCGCGCTGGATGGCGCGGCGAAGGGGCCGCGCCCCCAGCACGGGGTCGTAGCCCTTCTCGGCGAGCAACTTCTTGGCCGCGTCCGTGAGTTCGATCGCCATGTCCTTGTCGCGCATGCGCTCGTCCAGCTGGGCGATCATCAGGTCGACGATCGAGATGATTTCCTCCTGCGTGAGTTGCGGGAAGACCACCACGTTGTCGACGCGGTTGAGGAACTCCGGCTTGAAGTGTTCCTTGAGCTTCG
>CAZTJX010000159.1:0-4677 GCA_964613755.1 uncultured Demequinaceae bacterium
GGCTACACCGTCTTTGGCATGATCACCAGTGGCTTGGCTATCCTGGAGGCAATCGGCGCCGCGGGGACGTCCGATGGAGGCAGTGACGGAACCCCCGTCGAGCCCATCATCATCAACGAGGTGTCTGTGGAATGAACGCTCCGACGTCCGTACCGAAGCCTGCGCCTCCCAAGGCTCCCTCGCCGAAGGTCCTTGCGCGCAAGGCCCACCACCCTGTGAAGGTACCGGTGGTCTCGGATATCGACGCATCCGAACTCGCGGCCGCGGCCGCGCACGGCGTCGTCGAGGACGAATCGGTGGTCGTCGTCGACGGTGACGCCCGGCACGTCGTCGGGCCCGCCGAGGGCGAAGAGCCTCTCCTCCCCTACGCGCGGCGCTACTTCGAGCACGTCGGAGAGCTTGAGCGCTTCCACGGTCGGCTCGAGACGTCGGAGTTGTCGCTTCGCGACATCGATGGAGCGCTCACCTCGCTTCGCGCGGTGACGGCGGCGCCGGACTGCGTCGGTGACCTCGCGGCATTCCGCACGCGCTTCGCCCCTATCGAGGAGCAGGCGGTCGCGCTTCGGGAGACGATCGCCGCGGCCAAGGCCGAGGCCCGCGCCAAGGCCCTCGCCGAGCGGGAAGCGATCGTCGCGAAGGCCGAGGCCATTGCCGCGAAGGATGTGGGCACCGTCCGCTGGAAGGAAGACACCGCAGACCTGCGGCAACTCCTCGACGCGTGGAAGACGGCGCAGAAGGAGGGCGCCCGCATCGGCAAGGACGTGGAGAAGGAACTGTGGCAGCGCTTCGCCCACGCCCGCTCCACCTTCGAGCGCGTCCGCAAGCACCACTTCGCGGAGCTCGACAAGGCCAACACGGGCGTCGCCGCCCAGAAGGAAGCCCTCGTCGCCCGCGCCGAGAGCCTCTCAGATTCACGCAACTGGGACGCGACCTCACGGGCATTCCGCGATCTCATGGCCGAATGGAAAGCCACAGGACGCGGGCGCCGATCGACCGATGATGCCCTGTGGGCCCGCTTCCGCGCGGCCCAAGATGCCTTCTTCGAGGCGAAACGCGTGGCAAATGAGGCGACGGCCGAGGCAATGCGGGCCAATGTCGACGCCAAGGAAGCCGCCGTCAAGGAAGCCGAGGCCATTCTCCCGATCCAAGACCTTCGGCAGGCAAAGTCGGCGCTGCGGGCGGCTCAGGATCGATTCGAGACCGCGGGCGACGTCCCGAGGCCCGATGCGATTCGCCTCGCCAAGCGACTCAGCGCGGTCGAGCGTGCGGTTCGCGAGGCGGATGGTGCCGTGTGGGACAAGCGGAATCCCGAACTTGAGGCTCGCGTAAGCGGCGCGGAACAGCAGTTGGTCGCCGCCCTCGCCGATCTCGATCGTCAGATCGAGGAGGCAAAGGAGTCGGGTGACAAGAAGGCCATCGCGAGCCTCACCGAGGCGCGCGACGCGCGGCAGTCCTGGCTCGACCAGATCAAGACGAGCGTCTCCTAGCGATTCCGGGAGTTCTCCCCAGGTGGGAGGCAACGTGCCCCTGAGCCTTCCGGTTACGCCACGCTGTGGGGGTGATGCCCGTCTCGGTCGAGGATGCCGGCCCCATCGCGCTCGCGCGCATGCTCCGGGACGGAATCGTCGGATACCTGGCCCCGGGCTACGGAATGCCGTTCGACCTTCCGCTATCGCCCGAGACACGGGCGCTCACCCTCTCCCCCGTTGTCCCCGCCCACACGGTCGTCTCCGGCCTTGCCGGTCTCTGGGTGCGCCATGGGGGCCTGGCGCCCGTCATCGTCGATCTCGTGGGCGCCAGGGGTCTTCACCGAGCCAAGCCAGGCGCCGACGCGAGGGGGTGGACTCTCGTTTTCCACTCTGGACGAGCCGCGACGGGGCCCTGCGATCGCTTCTCTACCGTGGTCGTCGCACGCTCCGAGCGTTGCGCGGCCGACGCGTTGCGCTGGAGAGATCTTGGTCCGGCGATGGAGGCGGTCTACCGCGCCATCCGATCGGGCCAGATCGATTGCGCGGCCACCGAGGCGATCATCCGCGGGGACGACCCGCGGGGGTCAGGGGCCGCGCGCGTCCGGTCCGCGTGGCGCGCACTCGGCATCGCCTCACGCGAAGCGCCATGATGTGACCTCGTGCGCCGCTTCTAGGATTCGACGCGTCGCGATCCCGTGATTCGCCTCACGTCGTACACGCCATCGATGTGTCGAACCGCCGCGAGGACGGCGCCTAGGTGCGAGGGATCCGCCATCTCGAAGGAGAAGCTCGACAACGCGACGCGATCCTTCGTCGTCGTCACATTCGCGGTGAGAATGTTGAGGTGGTGATCAGATAGCAACTGGGTGATGTCGGAGAGCAATCGCGCGCGGTCGAGGGCCTCCACCTCAATCTGGACGAGGAAGGTCGCGTTTGCGTGTCCCGTCCACTCGACATCGACGAGCCGCTCCGGTTGTTCGCGGAGCACCGCGAGATTGTCGCAATCCGAGCGGTGCACGCTCACGCCAGACCCCCGGGTGACGAAGCCGTGGATCGGGTCGCCCGGCACCGGCGTGCAGCATTTCGCGAGCTTCACCGCCACGTCGGTGAGCCCGTGTACGGAGATCCCGGGGTCACCCTGCACGCGCCGCGGTCCGCGCACCCCCGGCCGCGTACTCTCCGCGACATCCTCCTCGGCCCCCTCCGTACCCCCGACGGCCTGGACCATCCGCGCGACGACGTCGGACGCCTGTTCCCTGTGCTCACCGATCGCGGCGTAAAGGGCCTCAACGTCCTCGTAGTGTGACTCTCGGCAAAGAACCAGGAGGGACTGCCGGTTCATGAGGCGCTGCATGGGAAGGTGCTGTCGCCGGATGGCGCGCGCGAGCATGTCGCGGCCCGCCTCGATACTCTCTTCACGCCGTTCGCGCGTGAACCAGTGACGGATCTTGTTGCGCGCCCTGGTCGAGGCGACGAACTCTAGCCAGTCGCGCTTGGGCGCGGCGTTCTCGTCCGATGATGTGAGGATCTCGACCGTGTCGCCGTTGTCGACGCGTGAGTCGAGGGGGACGAGTCGCCCGTTGACCTTGGCCCCGATCGTGCGGTGTCCCACCTCCGTGTGAACCGCGTAGGCGAAATCGATGGGCGTCGAGCCCTCGGGCAGGGCAAGGAGTTTGCCTCCCGGGGTAAAGGCGTATACCTCGGCAGGGCCGATCTCGCCCCGGAGTCCATCAAGGAAGTCACTCGGGTCAGCGGTCTCCTGCTGCCAGTCCGCGATCTGCCTCAGCCACCCCATCTCTGCCGCGCCGTCCGCCGGGGCCTTGGGTCCCTTGTCCGACTGCTTGTAGCGCCAGTGCGCGGCGAGGCCGTACTCGGCCATGCGGTGCATGTCGTAGGTGCGGATCTGCAGCTCGACGGGCTTGCCCGTCGGCCCGATGACGGTGGTGTGGAGCGACCGATACAGGTTGAACTTGGGCGTCGCAATGTAGTCCTTGAAGCGTCCGGGAACGGGTTGGTATCGGGCATGGAGGGCCCCGAGGACGGCGTAACAGTCTCGGACGCTCTCCACGAGGACACGGATGCCCACGAGGTCGTAGATGTCGCTCAGGTCGCGGCCACGCACGATCATCTTCTGGTACACGGAGTAGTAATGCTTCGGTCGCCCGCTGATCGTCGCCTTG
Source organism: uncultured Demequinaceae bacterium (assembly GCA_964613755.1). Lineage (GTDB taxonomy): Bacteria > Actinomycetota > Actinomycetes > Actinomycetales > Demequinaceae > JAFGBM01. Next base: position 3,650 of record CAZTJX010000159.1, read on the forward strand.
ATCTTCATCTCGTTCAGCGCGGCCTCTACCTCCCCCCGAACGATCGCCAGGTACTTCTCTCGCTCGGGCGCGCGCTCGGCGACCACACCGACGATCTCCTGGTAGATCTTTGGGTACAGAGTCAGGAAGCTGAGATCCTCGAGCTCCCACTTCATCGTGTTGAGCCCCATTCGGTGGGCGAGGGGCGCGTAGATCTCGAGGGTCTCCTGGGCCTTGCGGCGCGCGGTTTCATTCGCCACGTGCTCCCACGTGCGGGCGTTATGGAGGCGATCGGCGAGTTTGAGCAACAGGACGCGGATGTCCTTCGCCATCGCGATGACCATCTTGCGAACCGTCTCCGCCTGAGCGGCCTCGCCATACGCGAGCTTGTCGAGCTTGGTGACGCCGTCGACGATCATCGCAACCTCGTCGCCGAACTCGACGCGTATCTGCTCGACCGTGAAGCCCGTGTCCTCGACCGTATCGTGGAGTAGCGCGGCGGCGATGATGGTCTCCGGCAGCCCGAGCTCAGCGACGATGAGTGCCACCGCGATCGGGTGCGTGATGTAGGGATCGCCGCTCAGCCGGGTCTGGCCCTCGTGCTGACGCTTCGCGACCTCGTACGCGCGTTCGATCAGGGTCGTCTTCGCCTTGGGGTACATCTTTCGGAACGCAACGAGGACGCCATCGAGCTCTCCCGTCGGCGCCTTTGCGCGCCGCAGGAAGCCGAGGGGTCCGGAGGGCGTGGAGGGCGTGGAGGGGGCGCGAGTGTCGGTCACGGCACCACCTCCCTGGTCGGTCGTCCTAGTTTACGACCTGCGCTTACGCCGAGGTTGAGCCTGGACTCCCTTGTGCCCACCGGGGGAAACGGCCATCGCGGGCGCGGGGGTCGTGGGATCGATCCCCTGCTGTTCGCGCAGGGCGAGGACCTCCGCCGTGTGCTTCTTCACGGCGTCCTCGCTTCCCCGAAGCGCGACCTCGGCAGGCGTCGCGACGAAGACCGACGAGTACGTTCCGACCGCGAGCCCGACGAAGAGCGCGAGGGAGAT
>CAZTJX010000160.1:0-4656 GCA_964613755.1 uncultured Demequinaceae bacterium
GGGTGCTCGCCTCGGCGGCGCCCCTGATGTGAATCCCATGCTCTCGGAGACGAACGGCTATGTGGTCGCCCGTCACCCCAAGTTGTCGACCGATTTCGGCGCACGATGTGCCTTCCGTGTACATGCGAATCACTTGAGGCATCTGATTGGGGGCGAGACCGTCCTTGCGAAGACGCAGGCCGCTTCGCCGAAGCAGTCGGCTGACGGTGGCTCTACGGCATCCAAACTCCTCGGCCAGGTCGTAGGTCGTCGCACCTTCCTGGTACCGCTCGATCAGCTGCGTGATCTGTTGAGGCTTCAGGCGGGTTTGATGCTGGCCCGACGGCGGAGCGGACTCAACCTTGGGCGCGGGCGTCGGCTCGGACACGAGCGCTCGAACCTCGCTCGCCAGGCTACGAAGCTTCTCTCCGGTGTTCGCAAGCGAACACGTCAGGCCCACGTGGTGTTGAGACAGCACCGCTTGAGACCGTCCTTCGGGGCGGTCTTTGGCGTTCCCATCGAGGGCACGAGCTTCCCGTGCACGTTGCCTTGCGGATACGTGTTCGGTTTCCTTGACAAGGACGACGCGCTCGCGGTCCGGCAATCCACGGACGAGCAGCATTAATACGACGACGAGCTGGCCGCCGGGGATGCCCGAAAACGCGAACGGGCGCCCACCCCGAGGGGTGAACGCCCGTAGCGCGTTCCTGTCGCCTAGTTGGCGGGCTCGAGTTCGTCCTCGGTGACATCCTCGACGTCGTTGATGTCGAGGCCAGCCTTCTCGGCCTCAAGCTCCGCCTTCTGGTTGCGGACCTGTTGGACGATCTCGTCAATATTGTCCGGGACCTCGTAGCCGCAGACGATGAGCTCGGACTCCACCTCAAGCGTGAGGCGATCCTTGCCCTCGTCATGCGCCTTTCCGACGGTGCCCTCGTAGATGGTGCCGTCCGCGGACTCGCGATTGACATCGTCCACGTCGGAGCAGATGTGGTACACCGACCCGCCCTCCACCCAGGACACGAGGTTCTTGCCCGTGAGTTCCTCAATGAGCAGCGCCTGCTTCTCGACCGACGGGGAGTCGTACGTGATACCGGAACCGAAGAACACCGCCAGGAACGCGACACCCGCCACGACGGTGGCGATGGTCTTGTCCTTCTGCTTGATGTCCTTGTTAGTCAGGATGAAGAAGATGAGCGGGAGGAACGCGATCATCGTGACGATGGCGCCCAACTGGTTCTGCACGAAGAACTTGAACGGCTCGCTGCGCTTAGCAGGATCAAGCTGGTTCGACTTCTTCCACAAGATGTTGCCGATGAACGCGAGCACCGCGATGACGCCGATACCGATGTAGACGAACGTCATGTTCGGCTCGTTCTTCGACAGTTCGACAAAGATCAGGTAGGCCTCCGTCGCGATAGCGAGAATCCACAGGACCCACGCGATGACGCGGAACCTGGTGGCCTTGCCCTTTGCCTCGGGAGTGGGTGTCCACGACGCCTTCGTCGATCCACCTGCTTTCTTCGATCCACCTGCTTTCTTCGAACTGACGTGAACGACCTTCTTCTTCGGCTTCCCTGCCACGGTTTTCTCCTTCTCTCAGGTTCCGTCATGAGCCTTGCGGCCACCTCCCATGGGGCGGGAGGCGCATGGAGGAAGCATATGCCGAACGTATGGGTGTGTGGAGAATGGGCGAGAGTCATGCCCGCGGTCGCCTATCGTGGGGGTATCGCGAAGTCCGGGCACCCGCGCCCGCCGACCGCCCGACGCAGGGAGAACGTGGACGTGAAGAAGCCCTCCATCAAGGTTGCCGCGCTTGCCGCCATCGTCGTCTTTGGGCTGGCCGGATGCGGAAGCGGCTCCGACGGGACCTCTCCCTCGGCGTCCGACGGGTCCATCGTTGGGTCCGCTGAGGATGCAGCCAGGCTCGCATCGATCACCTGGACCACGGACGACGCAGGCGTTCCTCTGCTGGTGTTCGACGCGCCCCTTTCCTTGGCGGAGGGGGCATCGCGCCTCATCAAGGAGGGCGACGGCGCAGAGATCGCCGAGAGTGATCTCGTGTCCTTCCACTACACGATCGCGAGCGGCGCGGACGGTTCCGTGGTCGCCTCGTCGTACGCGGATGGGCTTGGTCCGCAGAGCCTTATCCTGAACGAGCTCGAGCTGGATCCGGCGTTCTTCTCCGCCTTCGTCGGCCGCAAGGTTGGCGCGGAGATCATCTACGCGAATCTCACGACCGACCCCTCCGGCCTTACGGCGGACCTCGTCCCCATCTTCGTCGCCATCACCGTCACCGATGCCTCGACTCCGCTCGCTCGCGCGGAGGGTACGCCCGTCGACGCCGTGGAGGGGCTGCCCGTCATCACCCTTGCGGAATCGGGAGAGCCTTCCGTCGTGGTCCCCGCTGAGGAACCACCCGCCGAGTTGGTCGCACAGACCCTTGTCGAGGGTACCGGGAGCCCGGTGGGCGAGGGGCGATTGGTCGTCGTCCACTACTCGGGCTGGCTGTGGGATGGCACCCCCTTCGACTCGTCATGGACGCTGGGCGAGCCCGCGAGCTTCATCCTCTCGACGGGTCAGCTCATCGACGGGTGGGTTCAGGGACTCGTCGGCGTGCCGATCGGCAGCCAGGTGCTTCTCGTGATTCCGCCAAGCCTCGGATACGGCGACGTCGATCAGGGATCGATCCCCGCGAATTCGACTCTCGTCTTCGTTATCGACGTTCTCGCGGCGGTCTAGCGGGTCCCGATCGGGGTCGAGCGGGAGGGACTCACTAGATCCACTGGTTGAAGAGCCACATGTGGATGAGCCAGTAGTTGTACGGCACCCATTGCCCAGTCCACAGGGGTAGGAAGAATCCCGCGATCACGAGGCACGTGGCGACGAAACCGCCGACCACGAATGTCCCACGTCGTGACCACCCGCCCCGGAGGCGGTCCGGTTGCGCGAGATGTCGGAGAGCCCAGACGAGGGTAAGGATCACGTACGGCACGAAGGCGACCGTGTAAAACGTAAAGATCACGCGATCGGAGAAGACGAACCACGGAAGCCACCCCGCGAGGGTGCCGGTGATGACCGTTGCGGCGAGCATGTCGGCGCGCACGATGATGCGGTAGAGGGCGAAGGCCAGCGCGGCTGCGGCAGCCCACCAGATCAGCGGGTGGCCCAATGCCGTCACGGCCGACGAGCAGTTGCTCGAACCGCAGGGTCCGCCGTCGGGATCCGTGGCATTGGCGTAGAAGAACGCCGTTGGGCGCCACTGGAAGATCCACCAGTAGGGGTCAGCCTGGTAACCGTGGCTGACGCCGTTCGTCGTGGTGAGCTGGGTATGGAAATCAAACATCTCCTGGTGGTACTGGACGAGCGAGCGTAGCGGTGCAGGGAGCCAACCCACCCCCTCCCCTGGATGAGACTCGGCCCAGTGCCGGTCGTAGCTCGAGGGGGACGCAAACCAGGACCAGTACGTCGCCACATAGGTGAGGGGGTACACGACGACGGTGGTGAAGAAGGCGGGGAGGATCGAGCGGATGCTCGTGGTCGAGATCCACCGCCGATAGCCGGCGGCACGCCGATCGACGAGGTCCCACAACACACTCAGAACCATGAACATTGCGCAGAAGTACACACCCGACCACTTGACGCCCATGGCGAGGCCGAAAGCGACGATCGCGGCGAGACGCCACCATCTCACGCCGAGGCCTCCCGCGAAGCCGGGAATCTGCGCGTCGGGCGCGAGTCCGAGGCGGGAGCGATCGGCCGCGGCCCTGCTCGCGAGCGTCTCTCGGGCCCGTCTTCGGTCGAGCAGCAATAGGCCGAACCCGACGAGGACCCAGAAGCTGAGGAAGATGTCGAGGACCGCGGTACGCGACATGACGATGTGCTGGCCGTCGATGGCGAGGAGGACGCCCGCCACCGCACCCCAGATGAGCGACTTGAAGAGATGCCGCGCGATCAGCACGACCAAGATCACCGAGAGGATCCCCACGACCGCGCATGCAAAGCGCCACCCAAAGGGGGTCGGTCCGAAGAGCCAGATTCCCGCACCGATCATGTACTTGCCCATGAGCGGATGGACGACCTTGTCGGCATTCGTGGCGAGGCCGCTCAGGTCTCCGTGCGCGAACGCCTGATTCTCACCCTTCCAACTGCCGCCGTACCCCAAGTGGAGGATCGAATAGGACTCGCGCGCATAGTAGAGCTCGTCGAAGGAAAGCGAGTCCGGGTACCCCAGACGGACCAAGCGAAGGATCGCGGCGAGCCCACCCACGAGGGTGAGGGTGACGGTGAGGCGCCACCGATAGAGGCGTTCTAGAAGCACGAGCGCCAGCCTATCTCGGGGCCCGGTACGCCCGTGCGGTGACGTATCGTAACTTCCGTGCGTCGTTCCGCTCTCCCGGTCCGCGCCGCGATGCTCGCCTGCGTCGTCGGCGCGCTCGCCGCATGCTCGGGAGCCTCGACGACCCCGAGCCCGTCGCCTTCCTCGGCCTCGCCGACCCCGTCCGCCTCGGTGACGAGCCACCCGAGCCCGAGCCCCAGCCCCTCGGAGACCTTTGATACCTTCGCACATCCGCTCGACGACCCGACCTCGATATGGGTGGTCATCAACAAGCACTTCCCGATCACGCCGACCGACTGGGTGCCGACGCACCTGCACGTGCAGAACCTGGGCGGTGACTA
>CAZTJX010000161.1:0-4655 GCA_964613755.1 uncultured Demequinaceae bacterium
ATTGAACGTCGACTTCTGGGTTGAGGGTGTGTGGTTCCCCGCGGCCATCGACATGACCTACCAGGTGCGCCAGGGAGAGGTGCTTGCGATCGTGGGGGAGTCCGGCTCGGGGAAGACCCAGTCGTCGATGTCGATCATCGGGCTACTCCCGCGCAACGGCCGTGCGAGCGGAAGCGCGAAGCTACGCGGACGAGAACTCATCGGCCTCTCACAGGGGCGCCTGTCCGAGGTTCGCGGCGTGGACGTCGGGGTGATCTTCCAGGAGCCGATGACAGCGCTCAACCCCGTGCTGACCGTGGGCTTCCAGATCGTCGAGGTCCTCCGGCAGCACTTCCGCATGGCGCCCGCTGATGCGCGCAAGCGCGCCATCGAGCTCCTGGACCTCGTGGAAATCCCGGAGGCAGAGCGTCGCTTCGACTCCTACCCGCACCAGCTCTCCGGTGGTCAGCGCCAGCGCGCCATGATCGCGCAGGCGCTCGCCTGCGAGCCCAGCCTGCTCTTCGCTGACGAACCGACGACCGCGCTCGACGTCACGGTCCAAGCCGAGATCCTCCAGCTCATCCGCAACCTCAAGGATCGGATCGATGCCGGCATCGTGTTGATCACCCACGATATGGGCGTGGTCGCGGACATGGCCGACCGCATCGTGGTGATGAAGGATGGGCGGCTCGTGGAGGAGGGGCCCTCCGCTCAGGTCTTCGGGAAGCCCCAGCACGAGTACACCAAGGTTCTCCTTGAGGCTGTGCCGCACTTGGGTGCGACCCTGAAGGGCAAGGTCGCGGACCGTGTCAAGAAGTCGGCGCCCGTCGTATTCGACGCGAAGGACCTCGTCATCGAATACCCCAAGCAGGGGCGAACACCCGCTTTCCGTGCGGTCGACGGGATCGACCTGACTATCCGCAAGGGCGAGATTGTGGGACTCGTGGGTGAGTCGGGTTCGGGAAAGACCACCGTGGGGCGCTGCGCGGTCGGCCTGCTCCCCGTACACGCCGGAGAGTTGTCCATCACCGGCGTCGCGATGGAGGGGATACACAAGAAGGACCTCAACAAGATCCGTCGAGGGGTCTCCATCGTCTTCCAGGATCCGGGCTCGTCGCTGAACCCACGGTGGCCCATTGGGCAGTCCATTGCGGAGCCTCTGGAGCTGCAGAAGGTCGCGGAGGGCGATGCGCTCACCGCGCGGGTAGGCGAACTACTCGATCAGGTCGAGATTCCCCGCTCCATGCGCAACCGGTACCCCCACGAGCTTTCCGGCGGCCAGCGTCAGCGCATCGGAATCGCCAGGGCGCTCGCGCTCGAACCGCAGTTGCTGATTGCCGACGAGCCCACATCCGCTCTCGATGTTTCCGTCCAGGCGAGAGTCCTCGACCTCTTCCGGGACCTTCAGCGCGAGCACGGGTTCGCGTGCCTCTTCATCTCGCACGATATCGCGGTGGTAGAGATGCTGAGCGACCGCATCGCCGTCATGAAGGACGGCCTGCTGGTTGAGCAGGGGACCGTGGCCGACATCATCCTTCGCCCCAAGAAGGAATACACGCGCCAGTTGATCGCTGCCGTGCCCGTTCCGGATCCCGAGGAGCAGGCCCGCCGCCGCGGTGCGCGTGTCACGGCCTAGCCGGTCGACACTAGACTCAGCCCGTGGCCCTAACCCTTGGCATCGTCGGCATGCCCAACGTCGGCAAGTCGACCCTCTTCAACGCGCTGACACGCGCCCAAGTGCTCGCGGCGAACTATCCGTTCGCGACGATCGAGCCGAACGTCGGGGTGGTGCCCCTACCGGACCCCCGGCTCGGAGTGCTCGCGGAGATGTTCCACTCGGAGAGGATCGTGCCGGCGACGGTGAGCTTCGTCGACATTGCCGGAATCGTCAAGGGGGCCTCCGAAGGTGAGGGGCTGGGAAACGCCTTCCTCTCGCACATTCGAGAGGCTGACGCGATCTGCCAGGTCACGCGTGCGTTTGATGATCCGGACGTTGTGCACGTGGAGGGTCGCGTCGACGCGGCGTCCGACCTCGAGACGATCAATACCGAACTGATCCTTGCGGACCTCCAGACGCTCGCGAAGGTCATTCCGCGTCTCGAGAAGGAGGTGCGCATCAAGAAGTCCCCTCCAGCGTTCCTCGCGGCCTGCGAGACTGCAAGAACCATTCTCGATGAGGGCCAGACTCTCGCGGCAGGGGCGGAGGAGGCGGGGCTCGATCTCGCTTCTCTTCGCGAGTTGAACCTTCTCACCTCGAAGCCGGTCATCTACGTCTTCAACACGGACGACGCTGGCCTCGTTGACGAGGCTCAGCGCGCGGCACTGGCCGCGAGCGTCGCGCCCGCAGAGGCCATCTTCCTCGACGCGAAGTTTGAGGCGGAACTCGTGGACCTCACCCCCGAGGAGGCCGTGGAGATGCTTGCCGAGTCGGGTCAGTCGGAATCTGGGCTCGACCAGCTCGCGCGCGTGGGCTTTGCGACCCTCGGGCTACAGACCTATCTCACGGCGGGGCCCAAGGAGTCGCGAGCCTGGACCATCCGTCGGGGCTGGACCGCGCCCCAGGCGGCGGGCGTCATCCACACGGACTTCGAGCGAGGATTTATCAAGGCTGAGGTTGTCGCGTTCGCGGACCTCGTATCCGCAGGTTCCATGGCGGAGGCGAAGGCTCGCGGCAGGGTTCGGATTGAGGGCAAGGACTATCCGATGGCCGAGGGCGATGTCGTGGAGTTTCGCTTCAACGTCTAGCGGGATCCTGGACTATGGCGCCGTTGCCCACCTCAGCAAGACCACCTGCGTAGTCAGCCTGGGCGATTCGTCCGATATGTCATCCACTTAGCGCATAATTTCGAACGGGAATGGGACCAACGTCCCGGTCGGCTTTCGGTCGCCCCCCTTAGGCCGTACCTTTGTGACCAAGATCACATTAGGCGTGTGACCTGAATCACAACGTGTGACACACGGCACATGTCACGCGAGGTGAAAGCCAAACGTTGGCCACGTCGGCCGCATAAGGGAGAACGCAATGTACGCAACATCTCTTCGAACTCAGTGGGGGAAGTTCCTGCTGGTGCTTGCTGCGATCGGCGCCGTTATGGGTATAGGGGTCATCATGGCCGCTCCGGCGAGCGCCGTGGGTGGCGGCGGTAGTAGCAACACCAACAACACCTCGTACTGGGAAAACCTCTATCCGAACGCGATTGCCTGCTACAAGCACCATCCCGGCGAGTACACGCCCCACGGCTCGATCACCAATGGCGATAAGGCCGTGACGCTGAGCACCTTCAACCCCGCCTGGCCTGGCGACCACTGGGAGGTCCTCATTGTCAACGGCGGTAGCAGCGACCAGGTGTTCCCGCACCCATCGGCGGGTGTCGCGTACTACCCTCCGCTGAACAACGGAGGACAGGCTCCGGACATTTCGCACTGGATTGTCTGCAAGGGCGAGGACACGACGACCACGACCACACCGTCGGTCACGCCGTCGGTCACGCCGTCGGTTACTCCGTCGGTGACGCCGTCGGTGACCCCTTCGGTCACGCCGTCGGTTACTCCGTCGGTGACGCCGTCGGTGACCCCTTCGGTCACCCCGTCGGTCACGCCTTCGGTGACCCCGTCGGTGACCCCTTCGGTGACCCCGTCGGTGACCCCGTCGGTGACCCCTTCGGTCACGCCTTCGGTGACCCCTTCGGTCACGCCGTCGGTGACCCCGTCGGTGACCCCTTCGGTGACCCCTTCGGTCACGCCTTCGGTCACACCCTCGGTTACCCCGTCGGTCACGTTGACCGAGGTTGTGCTGGGCGAATCGGACCCGGAACCGAGCCTGACTGAGGTAGTCCTCGCCGCGACCGGCGTCGATGGAACCACCGGTGGAGTCGCTCTGGCTCTCTCGTTGGTCCTTGGCGGTCTCGGAGCGATGCTGCTCCGTCGCCAGGTCAACGTCGAGATCTAGAACCGAACCCCACAGGAGAATGACGATGGTCAATGCCAGCTCAGTTCGCAATGCGCGCTTCGCGTGGCGAGCAGGGCTTGGCGTGGTCGTCGCGGGTGTCGTCGCCATTGTGGCTACGCCCGCGACGGCCGGGCCGTCGTCCACCGTCCCTGGAGCCCTCGCGCTCACGTCGTCTGCGCTCCCCTCCGACGTCTTGCCCGGCGAATCCGTCGAGCTCGTCGTCGTGATCTCGAACATCGGGGGTTCGGCGCTCAGGGGCGTAACGCTCACCGAGGACCTTCCCGCCGCCCTCACGTATGTTCGGGGCTCGACGGTCGCGACAAGGACCTCGGCCTCGGGAGCCACCTCGACCTACTCGGATGCGCTCGCGAGCGGCTCCGCAGCAACGCTCGGTGCCTACTCGCCTGGTCTGCTCATCTCAGAGTTCGACCACATCGACCTCGCGGCGGGCGACGCTCTTCGCGTGGGCTTCCTCGTCACGGTTAGTCCGGCGCTCGCTCCCGGTATCGATGCGCTATCGGCGACGTCGATCGCGACGTCGGGCGGCGTTGCCGTTGCGAGAGATACCGTGACCCTCGCGATCCTTGAGGAGGCCCTCGCCTGGGCCTCCGACGACGCCGACGAGTAGGACACCGATTGGCGGGGCGGCAACTCCGCCCGGCATTCGCAACCCGGCCAATCGTGCACGTATCGTGGGGCGCATGACGCGAGCAATTCTTGCCTTCGG
>CAZTJX010000162.1:0-4648 GCA_964613755.1 uncultured Demequinaceae bacterium
CCGGCGTTGTCTTGCTGTCGTCGGTGTGGAAGTGGATCTCTTCCTTGAGCTTCATCCGCTTCTGCTGGGCGAACGCAAACATGGGGCCGGTGGGGTTGCCCGTGGTATCGGCCGGAAGGATCTCGTAGCGGTTCACCATGGCGGTAATCCGCTGCTTGACGGCGAAGGTGGCGACGGGAACGGGACTCATCGGGGCGGGGGTCATGGTGCGAGCGTATCGGGACGGGGCACGTCGCGTCGGGCGGCCTGCGCGCGCCGGGCGGCCTGCACGTGCCGGGTCCCGGATCGGCGCGAGGACGGCCCAGATGAGCAGGTAGCCGATGATCCAGAACTCGCCGACGTTAGCGGCGAGGGGAGCAGTCTTGAAGCCGGCACGGATTCACCTTCTCAGTTCCGAGGGATAGACGCATGGGGGACTCCCACGAGGCCCGCCTTGGTCGTTCGGCTAGACGGAGATGACCACCTTGCCGCTCACGTGCCCGGTCTCCAGGTGCCTCATGGCGTCGACGATGCGGTCGAGGGGGTACGCGGCGTCGACGACGGAGCGGATCTCGCCCGCCTCGATCAGCGCGGTGACCTCGGCGAGAACGCCCATATCGGTCTTGGCCATCACGGGCGCCACGCGCTGTGAGACAAAGGGGGAGAGCAACATCGATCGAAGCATCGGCCCCCCGGGACCGAGGAGTCTGCCCCCACCGCCGCCGGCGAAGGCGAAGGTTCCGCGACGCGCGAGCGCCCGCCGGGAACGGAGGAAGGGTTTGCTGTACTGGGTCTCGATGAAGAGGTCATAGCGCTTCCCGAGCCGCGAGTAGTCGTTCCTCGTGTAGTCGACGACGGTGTCGGCGCCGAGCATCTGGACCATGGCGACGTTGCGTGTGCTGCAGACGCCCGTCACCTCGGATGCTCCGAGGGCCTTGGCGAGCTGAACGGCATAGATACCGACACCTCCAGAGGCTCCGTTGACGATCACGGATTGCCCGGCCTCGAACCGCCCTGCCGTGAGCGAGGCCATCGCGGTAAGGGCGCCCATGGGAACGGCGGCGGCCTCCTCGAAGGTCATGGTCGTGGGCATGGGGGTCACCTGATCCGGGGTGACGGCGACGTACTCGGCGAAGGCGCCGAGATCGGTCTCGCCGTAGACGCGGTCGCCGATCCGGAAGTCGGTGACGTCCGAGCCGACCGCCGCGACCCCGCCCGCGAAGTCGGCGCCCAATGGCTGCGCCCCCTTGGATCGAGGGACGCCCGGCATCACGCGAATCAGGAACGGGTTCCCGCGGTAGAAGTGCCAGTCGTACGGATTGGCTCCTGCGGCGCGGACGCGCACAAGCACCGTGTCCTTCCCGATGGCGGGCCGCGGGATCTTGCGGACCTCGAGCACGTCCTCGGGCGCGCCGTAGCGGTCCCGGACGACGGCCTTCATGGTCTCGATCCGCGTCTTCTCGGTTCTTACGGTGGCGTTCATGGTTGCTCCTTGCGGTGTTCTCGGGTGTGGTCGGTAGAGTCCGGGTCTCCCCGGGCCTTGCGTGGAGTTGTGTGGGATGCGGGTCCGGCTAGTCCGCGACCTCGTCGGGGTACTGGAAGACGGCGTCGAGCGGTACCCCAAAGGCCCTCGCGATCTGGAAGGCCATCTCGAGCGAGGGCGAATAGCGCCCCTGCTCGATCGCGATCACCGTCTGGCGGGTCACTCCCACGCGCTCGGCGAGGTCCGCCTGCGTCATCTCATTTGCCGCGAAGCGCAACTGGCGGATCGAGTTGGTGACCTGGGTGGGCTTGCCGGCCATGGCTAGAAACCCCTCCGGTATGCGCGGAGCTTCACGATGCCGCCATAGACCGCGCCGATGGTGCCCGCGAGGAACACCGCGCTGGCGATCCAGAAGTGATCGACGCGCGCCATGGCGAGCACGATCACTGCGAGAGAGCCGACGGATGTGAAGACCTGCGCCTTGCGATCCCCCAGCCACTCGATCTCCTTGTCGCGGATGTCGCCATCCTCGAGGACGGCCTCATCTCCACGTGCCGCCGCGCGAACGTGCGTGCCGATGGCTGTTGCGATGGTCCCGAGGATCACGCCGAAGATGGCGATGCCCATCGCCCAGATCATCGGCACCACCCAGCTGATCTGGGAAACGGGAGCGTCGGCGAGGCGCGTCAGGACGACCGTGAAGTAGGCGATGCAGACGAGGGGCATGACGACGAGTTGCACCCCGATGGACTTCTGGTCGATGGTCATGACGGGATCCCTTCGCGGTAGGCGGCGACTCGGCCCGCGGTCCCGGCGAACGACGCGAACCAGCTTCCGAGGAACAGGTTGTGGGCTACCCAGAACGAGTCGACGTTGAGGGCGAGCAGGATGATCGAGACGAAGACCGTCAGGCCGACCAGGCCACCATTGATGGCCTCGCCGTACCGCTCGATCTCCTTGTCGCGGGCGTCCTCGACGGGACCGGGGTGTCGCAGTCGCGCGATGCCGTAGCCACCGGCGAAGAGGACGCCGCCGATCGCGACGATCAGAAGCATCGGGCCTTGCCATGCGACCTCGGTGACGGACACGTCATCCGTGAAGATGCGGGTGAGAACGATCGCGAGGTACGCGACCATCGTCACGACGCTGAGCGCGAGGCCTCCGTACACGACGCCTTCGTTGAAGGAGATCTCCTCCTTGGAGAAGTCGTTGCTGGCCATGGCTAGATTCCCTTCCGATGTCAAAAATTGCTTACATCGACGAATGTAAACCACACTCGACACCGTGTCAAGTATTGTTTACATGGCATGAGGCCCGACGCGCCCGGTCGGTCCCACCGATTTCGGTTTCAACGCGATTCCTGTGACCATCGAGGGATGAAATCCCTAGCCGGTTACCGCAGCACCGACGTGTCCAAGAGTCGAATCGACGACTTTTTCGAGGTCGATCAGTGGGCCATGGTGGGCGAGTGGCTGCCCGAGGATCGCCAGGATTACGTTGACGCGGTCGCCCTCAATCGGTGCCGCGCCGTCGAGGTGCAGGACGCCTCGCGCGGCGTCGTCGGCGAATTCGCGGGCGTCCATTCGAGCTTCGGGACGGAGATGACCGTGCCCGGTGGCCGGGTGCCCACGGCGGGGCTGAGTTGGGTTGGTGTGCACCCCGCGCACCGACGGCGCGGGATCCTGCGGGCCATGATGAGAGACCACTTCGCCCGGTGCCGGGGGCGAGGCGAGCACGTGAGTGCGCTCTATGCGACCCAGGCCGCGATCTACACCCGCTTCGGCTACGGCCTCGGCTCTCAGACCATTCGCGCGAAGATTCCGCACGGCGCCAAGCTCCGCAAAGTCGCGGGGTCGGAGGACCTCACGGTGAGGCTCGAGCGAGCGGACTTCGCCACCCACGACGCCATCGTCCAGGGCATTCAGGACCGGATCACCCGGCCGGGCACCGTCCTCACCCCCAAGGGATCCGGGCGCTACGCCCGCTTCACCGATCCCGTCGGCAACCGCAACGGGTTCGAGAAGTGGCGCCTCCTTCTCGTCGAGGACGCGGGAGACCCAGTCGCGTACGCCTTCTTCCGCCGTAAGGCCCGGAAGTCCGACGGCCTCGCGGTCGGTACCGCCCAGTTGGCCGAGCAGGGCGCGTTGACACCTGCGGCGGCCCATCGGATGTGGACCGTGCTGTCCAACTTCGATCTGGTCCAGACGACGACCACCGCCAATCTCGCCACGGACGATGCCTTGATTCGGCTTCTCGCGGACGCGAGGGTGATCCGCCCGATGGTCATGGACAACCTCTGGGTAAGGGTCCTCGACGTGTCCGCGGCCCTTGAGGCCCGCGAGTACTACCGCGACCTGGACCTGACCCTCCTCATTCGGGACAAGAACGTCGTAGAGAACGCCGGTGCCTGGCGGGTGCTTCTCAACGGCGGCCGGGCAAAGGTGTGCCCCGCCGACGCCTCCGCGACACCGGACCTCGCCCTCGACATCGAAGAGCTCTCGAGCGCCTACCTGGGTGGGGTTTCCGTGGAGTCCATGGCCGCGGCCGGGCTGATCGAGGAGCGCACCCCGGGTACGGTGCACGACCTCGCGGTCGCGATGTTCTCGCCCGTCGCGCCCCACGCGAATTGGGACTTCTAGCGCGCGCGACCCGGCACGGGTTCTGAGTCGTCGGCGGCGATTCCCGTCCCACCCCGACCCGAGGGCAGGAGCATTCCGAAGAACACAACGAGGGTGAGGAACGCGGCGCCGAGGCGAGGCTGAAGAGGGCGACGCCTAGGACGAAGACGCGGCGGCGCCCGAAGCGGTCACCGAGGGCGACGGCCATCAGGATGAACGTCGCAAACGAGAGCGAGTAGGCGTTGAGGAACCACTGGAGATCCTCGACGGTCGCGCTTAGGTCGCGTTGGAGGACGGGCAGGGCGTTGGTCACGACGAGGTTGTCGAGTGTCGCCATGAACATCGGGAGCGATGCCGCGAGGATGATGAGCCAGACCGGCGCGCTACGGGGATGCGGGGCCTCGTCAACGACCGTGGCGACGGCGGGCTTCCTGGGCGAGGAGGTCATGCGAGGGGATCCCTTCCCAGGGTTGTCACTAGATGACACCTGAGCTTGATAGTAGTCAGGAGGTTCGGTGCGGCTAGGCCTCTTCGCGCGCCGGATTGGTCTCGTCGAGCAGGCGCCGGA
>CAZTJX010000163.1:0-4617 GCA_964613755.1 uncultured Demequinaceae bacterium
ACCGCCTCGTCGACGGCGAACTCGGATCGCGCGTCCTCTCCGACGTCGCGACCGTCCTCGCCGACCCGACGAAGGCGCTCGTGTGGGGCTAGGGTCGCCCGCGGGCGACGCCGATCTCAGTCGTGCCGACCTCGCTGGTGTCACGGAGAGAGTGAGGCGTTGGCTCGAGGATGTGCCCGACTCCCCGCTCTACCGGAGGCTCTCGCTCGGGGTGATCGACGATGACGACCTCCTGCGCGTCGTCGGCCGCATTCCCAACATCCCTCCTATGAACATGCTCTTCGGCGCGGTCAAGTTCCTCGTACACGAGAACGACGCGCTCGCGGCCTGGTATCCGCATCTCGCCGGAGTGGCACGGACTCCCGACGACGATGCCTTTGAGGCATTCCGATCCTTCGTGCTCGAACGCGCCAGCGAGGTCGCGACGATCTGTCGAGAGCGCAGGACCCAGACCAACGAGCCCGCCCGATCGGCGGTCATCCTTCCGTGGCTCGCCGCGGAGACCGAACGCTGGGGACAGACCCCTCACGCCGTCGACATCGGGGCATCCGCCGGCCTGAACCTTTGCCTCGAGAACTTCGAATATCGATACGGCGACCACGTCGTGGGCGAGAGCCCCGTCGTCATCGAGTGCGAGAACCGGGGGAGATTTCCCCTCCCCGACCGCCTGCCGCGATTCGCGAGTCGCACAGGGTTGGATCTCAGTCCCATCGACATCACCGATCCGGTCGAGACTGCGTGGCTTGAGGCCCTGGTGTGGCCCGAACACGTGGATCGCCTCGCGCGCCTCAGGGCGGCGATGGAGGTGCGGAGAAGTGCCGACGTCACGATGGTTTCGGGTGACGCCGCGGAAACCCTGCTCCAGGTCGAGCGATCCCTGCCTCCCGGGCCGCTCCTCGCGTGGCACACGGTGGCGGTCTACCAGTTCTCCGGCGACGGGCGCGAGGCGCTCGACGCTGCGTTCGCCGAGATCGCGACGCGCCGAGAGGTAACGCGAGTGAGCCTGGAACCCCTTCGCAACCAGACGGGTCACTGGGTGAGCGTCGGGCTCACGGCGGGAACGGCACCGATTGTCGCGCACGCGCACAGCCACGGACGCTGGATTGATCGACCATCGCCGACGGAGCGCTCGGACTAGCCTGGAGGGGTGACGTCCGACGCGCCCAACCCCTTCATCTACGGGTCGCCCGACGGCTCGCGGCGAGGTCGCCGCGTGGCACGCACCGGCGCGAGCGGGACGAAGCAGCCGCTCGAGCGGATGGCGAAGGCCGACGTCTCCGTGGTGAAGCTGGCCCTCATCGACCTGGCGATCACCGCGTACGTCGTCGTCATTGTCTGGGCGATCGTCGCAGGCTCATCCGAGCCGAACGAACCGACGCCCGCGGAGGCCTGGGCGATCGTGGGGTTCACGGCGCTGGCCCTCGTGGGTCTGATCGTCGGGCTCGGGCACTTCCTGCTTCAGTACGTCGGGCTGCTCGGTGTGCTCTACGCGCGGAGCGCGAGCAACGGATGGGAGATCGGACCGCGGTGGGGGTTCGTCCTTCGGCACCGTGTGCACCTGGACCGTGGGGAGGGGTTGACGATTGTCGTGGACGAACTACCCCCCAACAGACGCGGCGGGCGTAACTATGGAAAGTACCGATGGACGATCCAGGGCTCGTCCGACGAGGTTTCGTTCCGTTCCCCCGTGGGGCTCTCGGCGACCGTCCACGAACAGATCACGTCGTGGGCCGAGGCCCACGACGTGCCCATTTTCTTCGGGGGAGTACTCCGGACCTAGTCAGCCGAGCGGGACGGCGATCTCCTCGCCGGCCTCCTCGCCGCCGCGCGCGGAGTCCGCGCCCTCCTCGGCCTCGTCGGCCATTGCCTGCAGTCCGGACTTCTCCTGGAGAGGTAGGGACGGGAGGAAGAAGATCACGATGCACGCGATCACGATGAACGCGGCCGCGACGAGCATGACGCTCGCGATCGCTTGAGCGAAGCCGATCTGGAACGGCGCCGCGAGCTGCGGGGCAAGGTCGTGGATGAACGACGTGTCGTCGAGCGAGATGCCCGAGGATTGAAGGGCCGCCGGATCGTTGGAGGTGATCGCGGTGACGACGGCCGAGTTCCTGGGGTCGGCAAGCACCGCCGGATCCTGGACCGCCTGCTGGAAGGCGGGCGTCCGCGCGGCGGCCTTGAACGCCTCGGTGATCTTGCCCTGGACCCTGCCGAAGAGAAGCGACAGGAACACGGCGGCGCCGAGCGATCCACCGATCTGGCGGAAGAACATGACGGAGGCCGTTCCCGCGCCGTTGTCGCGGGGAGGGAGTGCGTTCTGGACGGCGAGCATGAGGGGTTGCATGAGGCCGCCGAGGCCGCCGCCAAAGATCACGGCGGCTCCGAAGATCTTCCACAGCGGGCTTTCGTACTCGATGCGCGACAGGAGGAGGACGCCGGTGAGCATGAGAAACGCTCCGCCGACCGGGATCCACTTGTAGTGGCCCGTGTTGTGAATGATGCGGGTCGCGATGACGGCGACGATGAGGATGCCGACCGTGAAGGGCAGCATGGCAAGGCCCGCCTCCGTTGGGCTCATCCCACGGGAGATCTGCAGATAGAGCGGAATACCGGCGAGCCCGCCGAACATCCCGAAGCCCATGATGAAGTTGACGACGGTCGACACAGCCACGGTCCTGTTCCTGAACATCCGGAGTGGCAGGAGCGCGTGATCCCCGGCGGCGCGCTCGGCGCCGTAGAAGAGCGCGAAGCCGATGATCGACACGGCGAAGAGGACGAGCGATAGGGGTGCCCTCCAGCCCCAATCGTTGCCGCGCTCCAGCACCGTAAGGAGTGGCACGATTCCCAGAATGAGGGCCGAGACACCCCACCAATCGACACGCTGCTCGCCGCGGCCCATGTGATGCACGTGGAGGACCCGGACAATGAGGAGGAGCGCGACGGCGCCGAGCGGAACGTTGATGAGGAAGATCCAGCGCCAGCCGGCGACGGTGAAGATCGAAGTCGTGCCGGCGAAGAAGCCACCGATGACCGGGCCGAGGACCGAGGCAAGGCCCCATACACCGAAGAAGGCCGCCTGGTACTTGGTCCGCTCGCGGGGCGATAGAAGGTCACCCAGGATCATGATACCAAGTGCCATGAGGCCGCCGGCGCCCGCACCCTGAAGCCCCCGGTAGGCGGCGAGCTGGTACATCGAGGTCGCGGTGGTGCACAAGGCCGAGCCGAGGACGAAGAGCCCGAGGGCCGTCACGTAGAGCGGCTTGCGCCCGTACATGTCGGAGAGTTTGCCGTAGAGCGGCGTCGAGATGGTCGCCGCGATCATGTAGGCCGTCGTCACCCACGCCTGGAGCGTCAGTCCGTGAAGGTCGTCGCCGATGGTACGGATGGCCGTCGCGACGACCATCTGGTCGAGCGCCGACAGAAACATTCCGACCATGAGGGCGAGCACGATGAGGTTGATCTGGCGCCGCGAGGGCGCCACAAATGCCTGGGTCATGACGTTCCTTGCCTCGGGAGGGCTTACGCAAGCCCCGATTGCGGTCCGTTCGCCTCAACGGTGCGAGCCAAGGCGGAATTCCCAGTGTAGGGCGACGACGGAACGCGGGCCGCGATCGTGCCGATCGCAGGGGCGTCTCTCCACAAATTTCGTCCACACCCATGTGAGGAACTCCGCCCTGAACGGGGCGATCGGTGGAGAAACCTGTGGGGAAAGAGTGGACAAAAAAACCTTCATGATTCGTCTTGCGGTGACGCTCGGAGAGGACTAGAAATACCCATATCGGGATCGACCAGCATCAGTGAGGGACCGGGCAACTGGAAACTCCGTTCGAGGACGATCTCGGGTTATCCGGACAACGGCGGTCCACGTCGCGGCCCAGTCCTTCGGGGCGAGGCCAAGAACTGTGGGTGACGGCACAGGGGTCGACGGGCCCGGATGACAGACCGAGAGGTTGCTCCTTCGGGGGCAATGCCGCATCGTCAATCGCGGCCTTCGGGGATGCCGGGCAACTGGCGCTTCGAGAACTTGAGGTCATGGCAAGGCCCCTCGGACTCATACTCCGAGGGGCCTTCGCCTTGTCCCCGGTGTTCGACCCGGGACACTTCCACGGTAGGTGCCTGGGCAGCCGACTCCGAGGAGCGACACGCACCCAAACCGGGCGCCTCACGACGAGGCCGGACGCGGTCGCGAGCCGACCCACAGGGCTACGCTCCGAATGGCAGGATGATCTCGGGGCGAACGTGGCCGTTTCGTGGCTTGGGCCTCCGGCGCGAGGCTTCGCACCGGTAGCATCGTCCCAAGTGCGACCAGGAGGTCCGGATGACGATTCCGCCGCCCGGGCACGGCGAGGATCCTGAGATCCGCAGGCCGGGGCCCCCGGTTTCCGAGGAGACGTCCGATCACGGCACGCCCACCAACGATGCCGCAGACGGCTCCGCACCTTCCCCCACGCCGCGTCCGTTCTTTGCACCGGTCAATGCCCCCGCGCCCGAATCTGCCCCCGCGCCCGAATCTGCCCCCACGCCCGAACCTGCCCCCACGCCCGAACCCCCTGCCCCGCCGGCGCCCGAACCCCCTGCCCCGCCGGCGCCCGAACCCCCTGCCCCGCCGGCGCCCGA
>CAZTJX010000164.1:0-4597 GCA_964613755.1 uncultured Demequinaceae bacterium
CGACTACGACCGCTTCCTGCGGAAGCACGGCTTCCGTCCCGACGAGGAGGCGGATACATCGAGAAAGGTGAGTTCGTCGGCCCCTGCCTCGCCGTAGAGGCGCGCAAGTTCAACGGGATCCCCCGCGTCGCGGAGGTTCTCGAAATTGACACCCTTGACGACCCTGCCCGCGTCGACATCGAGGCAGGGAATGACCCGCACGGCGACCCCCATGGCTACGAGTCCGGGTTCCGGACGGCGAGCACGTCAACAACGAAGATCAGGGTGTCCTCGCCGTAGGCGTCGGCTGGCGGCACGATCGCCATCAACTGCGATCCCTCCTTGACGTCGATCAGGCTCT
Source organism: uncultured Demequinaceae bacterium (assembly GCA_964613755.1). Classification (GTDB taxonomy): domain Bacteria; phylum Actinomycetota; class Actinomycetes; order Actinomycetales; family Demequinaceae; genus JAFGBM01. The sequence goes on from CAZTJX010000164.1 coordinate 341, forward strand.
GCTCGAGACCGGGAGGCAACTCGCCCTTGCCGATCGAGACACCCCATGGGGCAAGCTCAAGCGGCCACGTCGAGTGAAGGGTCTCGCGGGTAGTCGAGGAGATCTCAACATAGTTCAGCAGTACGCGCGACCCGGTCTTGATCTGAGCGCCCTCGCCCTGGATGAAGGTGTACGCCACGAGTTCCGTTGGGACCTCGGCCTCGTCACGGAACGTCAGCGACGGCTCGCCGTACCTGCCCAGTGTAATGATCGGCAGATCGTCGCGAGCGGACTTCGATACGCCCACCGCGCGCTCCGGAAGAACATCGGCCACGATCGCGATCGCACCCTGGGCAGGGTGTAGAGGGTCCTCAGGCGATACGAGCAGCACGCGCGCTCCCACCCTCCGGCCCTCCAATGCGTGGAAGAGTTCGTCGCCGAGGAGTTCGGGCGCTAGGAGGTACGACTGGGGGAGATCAAGATACGTATCGGCCAGGACCTCTCCCGTGGCGAGCGACACCGAATAGAGGTCCAGCAGGAGGGGGCCACCCTCCACGAGAGCCTCCCCCTTCCCCTCCCACTCGACACGGGACTGAGGCTTGGGGAAGTTGCGTCCGGCAGGAAAGTCGAGGGTCGGGGATCCAGCCTCGTCCTTGCCGACGACGATGTCGGCAATCGACGCAGCACTCGGGTCGGCGCCGGGCACGTTGGTGCAACCGCCAAGCGCGACGAGCGCACCCGCGAGCACGGCAAGGATCCGCGGCATGGGGAAGCCTCCTGAGAGTTTCGGAGGCTTAGTCTACGCGGGAGGAATCGCCCTGGAACGAGGCGATGAGGGTGTCGACGCGCTCGTCCTCGGAACGGAAGGGATCCTTGAGGAGCACCGTCCGCCCCTCGTCACCGACGATCTTGAGCCGGACCCAGTCGGCAGTGAAGTCGCGACGCGCGGCAAGGCCGGCTCGAACGAAATCTCCCCGGAGCCGAGCCCTCGTGGTCTCCGGGGGGTGGTCCATCGCCCGGACGATGGCGGCTTCCTCCACGACCGTCGCCATGAGTCCCTGCTCAACGAGCCCTGATGCTAGCCCGCGACCCGGCGCGACGTCGTGATACGCGAGCTCGAGACGTGCGATCCTCGGATCATCGAGCGCGATGCCGCTGCGGCTGCGAAGGCGATCAATCAGACGCTGTTTGATCGCCCAGTCGAGTTCGGTCCAGACACGCGACGGATCACCCGAACGCACCGCGTCGAGACCCCTCTCCCAGAGGTCGACGATCGCCTCCGTCGTCGGGTTCTGCTCGATCACGCCACCCAGGTGCGACCGGACCAGGTCGAGATATTGGGACTGGATCTCGACCGCGGTCAGTCGCCTCCCGTCCGCTAGCTCGACGGCCGCAGTACCCGACATATCGTGGGAGACGTCCCGGATCGCCTGCATCTCCCGCGCCAGGGCTAGCGGCGGAATTGGCACGCGAGCCTCCAGGATGCGAAGGATGAGGTCGGTCGCCCCGACCTTGAGCAGGACGGTCGGTTCGGCCATCGACGAATCGCCGACGATGACGTGGAGCCTGCGGTACAAATCGGCGTGCGCGTGAGGCTCATCGCGGGTATTGATCATCGGGCGCGAGCGGGTCGTCGCCGACGACATCGCCTCCCACATGTGATCGGCCCGTGGTGAAAAGCAGTACCGTGCCGAGCCCCCGGTCCCCTCCACGCAGCCGGAGCCAGTAAGGATCTGGCGCGTGACGAGGAAGGGGAGGAGCGATTCCGCGAACGACGCGAAGTCGGAGCGGCGACGCACGAGGTAGTTTTCGTGGCACCCGTACGAATTGCCCGCGGAGTCCGCATTGTTCTTGTACAGATGAATCTCGCCGACGAGCCCCGTCTCGGCCAGCCGACGCTCACCGTCAGCGACCAAGGCCCCGACGATACGCTCCCCGGCCTTATCGAGGGCAAGAAGGTCCTCAAGGTTGTCGCACTCCGCTGTCGCATACTCGGGGTGCGCACCCACGTCGATATAGAGGCGCGAGCCGTTGGTCAGGAAGACGTTCGACGAACGGCCCCACGCGACGACAGAGTGGAAGAGCGCGCCCGCCACCTCCTCCGACGTCACCTTGCGCTCCGCGTCCGTGCGGAAGTGCAGTCCGAACTCCGTCTCAAGCCCGAAGATGCGGCGAGCGGGAGGTACCTCGAGCGGCGGTGGAACCTCGGTCGCGGTCACGGGAGCGGCTACTCGCCACCCTTTTGGACAAAGCTCCTGACGAACTGCTCGGCATTCGCCTGAAGCGTCACGTCGATTTCGTCGAGCAGAGCATCGACGGCGTCCGTGTGCGCCTGTGGTGCCGCGCCGGTCGTGGGCTCGTCGGGTTCGGGCGCGTCGTCATTCGGCTGGTCACCACTGGTCACCTGAGGCATGGCGCCAGTCTACGGGGCGAGCAAAGCATCGAGCAGCGGGTGAGAGGTGGTGAGGGGGTCGTTGAGAACGACGACCTCGAGTTCGCCGTGAGAGGTCTCACGATCCAGGACGATTGTGCTCCATCCGGCGGCGTCGACGATCTCAGGGCGAGCGCCGACCATGCTTCCGCGCAGCCATGCCCTGGTCGTGGCCGGAGGAGTCCTCACCGCTTGGGATATCTGCTCGTCCGTGAAGAGGCGCTCGACCGCGCCGGTGGCCTCGAGCCGGGAGCACAGGCCCCTGGCTGGATCGAGGTCGCTCCACTGGATGTCGGCGGCCTGGAGGCGCGAGTCGTCCCATGGTAGGGGCGCGTCCGGCGTATCGTGCCTGGACCGAAGTCGCCCGAGCAATTGCAGTTTGGCCACCCATTCAACCTCGGCGGCACAGGTGAACGGGTCGCGCGCCAGACGTTCGAGTACGTGCTCCCAACGAGCAAGGACCTCGGCGTCACACGCGTCGTCCGCGTAGTCGCGTGCGATCTCCATAAGCGCGCGCTGGATTTCGAGCGCGGTCGCCGAGTCCCCGGAGGCAAGCGTGAGTCGGTTGCGAAGCGTCAGGTCGCGCGAGACCGCTTGAACCGCTTCGACGGGATCGGCGAGCTCGAGCGCGTCCAGGCGATCGTCTCCCGCCTCGATCGCCGAGAGCACGAGCGCCGTCGTTCCCACCTTGAGCATGGTCGGGACATCCATGCAATTGGCATCGCCAATGATGATGTGGAGGCGTCTCCACCGGTTGGGGTCGGAATGGGGTTCGTCCCTCGTGTTGACGATAGGGCGTCGGAGGGTGGTCTCGAGGCCTACCTCCGCCTCCATGTAGTCGGCGCGCTGCGAGATCTGGAATCCCGCGTCCTCTCCGCGTTGCCCCAATCCGACGCGGCCGGCACCCGCGAAGACTTGTCGCGTGACGAGGTGGGCGGTGATACGCCTGGCGAGTTCGTCGAAGGGAACGGCTCGTTGAACGAGGAAGTTCTCGTGCGTTCCGTACGAGGAACCTTTGCCGTCGACGTTGTTCTTGTACAGCGCGACGGACACTCCCTCGAAGGAGGCCGCGGCCGCCCCTTGACGCGCGACTTCGTCTCCGGCGCGATCCCAGAGCACCGCGTCTTGAGCCGATGTCACCTCGGGCCCTGAATACTCGGGATGCGCATGGTCGACATACAGGCGCGCCCCATTGCTGAGAACGGCGTTGAGGTGGGACGGGTCCTCCCACGAACCCCGCCTGCGGCGCAGGGCGATACCGGAGTCCGCGCGGGCAACGGCGTCGGTCAGGAGATCCGGATGTGCGCTCGCGCGATCGCGGCGAAACCCCCGCTGATCGTTGAGCGGGTCCTCTCCCCCGTAGTCCCACGGCGCGGTCGCGGCCCCCACCGTCAGTCGATACTCGGCGACGAGCCTGCTACTGAGGAGAATGGGGTTCGCCCCGGAGTCGGAGCGATCGGTGATGCCGTATTCCGTCTCGATCCCGCAGACGCGCACGCTAACCCCGACCGAGGCCGCGCGACTCGACGGCGCGAGCCTCGGAGAGCTCCTCCGCGCAGGCCGCCACCACGTGAGCCGTGCTGATTCCTCGCTCCCCTCCGGCGATGACGGACTTGATCGCCAGGGTCTTTGCCCGGTCGACGATGTTGCGCAGCATCGCACCCGAGACCAGTCCGGGGGCCCCGGTGGACTCAGCGAAGAGGAAGTCAGCCGCGGTTTCCGACATCGACGCGACGGCTTCTTCCTTCGAACCGTGGGCTGAGGACTCGTCGGGGGCGAGAGGCAGTGATGGCTTCAGGTACTTGCCGAGGATGTCCACCGCCGCATCGCGATCGGGGCGAGAGATC
>CAZTJX010000165.1:0-4584 GCA_964613755.1 uncultured Demequinaceae bacterium
CGGCCAGACTCGGCGTGGACGCGGCGTTCGACACAGGCCAGATGAAGATCGGGCGGCGTCTCGCGACCAAGGTGCTCAACGCGTCGAAGTTCGTGCTCGGCGCCACGGGGATCGCCGCGGCCGCGAACGAGTCGCTCGGTGCCGGAGTCGCCGCCGCGGAGAAGGTCATGGCGGTAGACGTCACGGAACCCCTGGACCGCGCCATGCTCGCGGCGCTCGCGGACGTCGTCGACGCGGCGACGACGGCGTACGAGGCGTACGACCACACGCGCGCGCTCGAGGTGACGGAGACCTACTTCTGGCAGTTCTGCGACGACTACCTCGAACTGGTCAAGGCCCGCGCCTACGATGGGCTCGCGCTCGGCGAGGACGTCGACATCTCCACCGAGGCCTCCCCCGGCGCGCGATCCGCCCGCGCCGCTCTCACCCTCGCACTCGAGACGTTCCTGAGGCTGTTCGCTCCCACGGTGCCGTTCTGCACCGAGGAGGTGTGGAGCTGGTGGCGCGAGGGCTCGGTGCATCACATGTCCTGGCCGGAGTCCGCGCCGCTGCGCGAGGTCGCCACGCGCGGCCTGGACCCGAAGATGGCCCCCCAGATGGCTGCCACGAGTGCGCCTATGCTCACCGCCGTCGGCGAGGCACTGAGCGCGCTGCGCAAGATCAAGTCCGAGGCGAAGGTGAAGCAGCGGACGGAGATCGCGTCCGTCGAACTGCTCGTGCCCGAGTCGCTGGTGGGAGCCGTCGAGACGGCGCGCGCGGACCTCGAGGCGACGGCGCGGGTGCTCGCGATGGACATCGTGCCCGTGCCCGACGGCGATGACGCGGTTGTCACGACGCGCGGCGCGGTGCTCGTTCCAGCCGAGGGGTAGGGGCGGGGCGCGTCCGATCGGCACCTGACCCGAACCGGCCCCCCTCTCCTCGCGCGGAGCCCGTTTTCCACAGTTTCTGGGGCTCGACGCGCGCACGACGCGACCCCTGGCTACCCTCGGCCCCATGAAGACGAATGCCCCAAATCGACGTCGGGCGAGCGTGCGCTTCGGCGCGCCAGCGCTTGCGGTGGCGGGACTGATCGCGCTGGGCGGGTGCACGGACGGCTCGAACCCCATCGTGACGGAGACCCCATCGCCGACCGTCTCGGCTTCACCGTCCGCATCGCCCTCGCCGTCCGCGACTCCGTTGACGGACGCCGAGCTGCTGGCGATGATGCCGCCCGACGCGGCCTACCCCGACGTGCGCGGGGCCATCGCGACAGCGGAGTTCTTTCTTGAGCAGTACGCGCCCGTTCTTGAGACGGGAGATCTGACCGTCTGGGATGCGCTATCGATGCCTGACTGCGTCTTCTGCGAGTCTGTGCGGGAACACGTCCTGGCAAACAGTCTCGCGAGCGACTACGAGACCGGCGGAGCGCTCATGCTCAACCCGGACACCATCGTGGCGAACTACTACGTGGAGGACGGCTTCACGTACGTGACATTCGACTACACCGAGGGGCCCTCGATCGTTCACCACGCCGATGGGTCCACTGACAAGCTTGATGACGGCGAAACTGGGCGGATCTCGCTCCAGATGACGATGCCCGCAAGCGTATGGAAGGTCAATGATGTCGGAGTCGATCCGCGCTAGCCACGGCCCGCCCGAGAAGCACCGAAGCGCGGTAGCCGTCCTGACGGCGACCGTCGCGGTGTTCGTGGGTAGCTCCGCTCTGCTGGGAGCGGTCGGAGGGTATACCGACACGGACAGAGTCACAGTCACCGCCGCCGAGGCCGCCTCGCAGGGCGCGCCCACCGCCGGCACCTCCCAGAGCGGCCGCATCGAGGAGTGGATGCGCGCGCCCTTCTGCCTGCACTACGACGACCTCGCTACCTCGGCGCCGACCTGCCGCTACCCGACACTCCCCATCGTCCAGATGTGCCCCGACGGGACACGGGCCCTCAGCCCATGGTGGATGCGCTACCGAACCTCTAGCGGAATCTGGTCCGGCTGGACTCCCCACTCGGGCTATCAGTGTCCCGCCGAGCTCTTCGCGACCGCCCTCGCCAACGCGTGGGAGGAGATGCCCATTGCGCCCAACGTCATTACGATCCAGCCCGACACCGGCTGGGTCCTCACGACCGTCCCGACGATCGTCTACGTCGACCGCGCCCCCCGCACCCGCAACGTCACGCTGCTCGGCACGCCCGTCATCATCCGGGCCAGGGCGTCGGCCTACACCTGGACCTGGGGCGACGGCGCGCAGACCGTCACAACGAAGCCCGGCGCCGCCTACCCCAACGCCACCGTCACCCACACCTACATGTACGAGGAGCAGGACGTCGTCATCCGCCTCACCACCTCGTGGCGCGGGTCATACTCTACGAACGGTGGCGCGACATGGCGAAGCGCACCGGGCGTCGCGCACACCACCTCGACTCCGATCCCGGTGCACGTCTACAACCCGCACTCCCACCGCGTTGACTGCGACCTCAACGGGAACTGCGTCACGGGCGCCGACGGTCCGGCCGGGGACGAGTGACTGCTCGAGGAAAGACCGAGCGAAGCGCCAACACCTCGCCCGCCGATTGGCTCGCCCGCGAACCGCGTGCGGCCAGTCGCGCCGACGTTCTCTTGCGCTTCACACGCCACGCACTCGACCGTGACCTCCGCGCGGGGCTCGTCATCCGCATCCTGCCGAACACGTACGTCGGATCCGCTCACCGGAATGCGTTCGCGGCCAGGGCTGCGGCCGCGCTCGCGTGGGCGGGTCCCCGCGCAGTACTCGGCGGCACCTCGGCCGCGTTCGCACACCGCCTCATTGCGGCCGAGCCTCCCGTCGTCACCCTGTGCATCCCGAGGACCGATCGCCTCCGTGGCCCCGAGTGGATTCGGATCATCCAGCCTTCGGTCGCCGTTACTCCCGCGCACGCAGGTGGCCTCCGTGTGGCGCCCGCGGTCGATGCGGTGATCCAAGCGTGGAGCGAACTCGGGACAGGTCGCGGCACGGCACTGATTCTCAACGCCGTGCGACGAGAGCAGATCACGGCCAGCGCTCTCCGCACGCGCACCTCGGCCTACCCTCGGATCAGGGCGCGCCGCGTGCTCGTCGCGCTCCTTGGCCCGCTCGACGATGGGGCCGAGAGCTACCTCGAGCACCTCGCCGCAACGCGGGTTTTCAACACTGCGGAGTTCCGTGGGTTTCGCCGACAGCACCCGGTGCGAGCAGCCGGGCGCACCTACGTGCTCGACATGTACGACGACTCCGCGCGGGTTGCGGTGGAACTCGACGGCCGAGCCTTCCACGGGGAGGATGCGGCCCGCCGCCACGACCTGGAGCGCGACGCCAACCTCGCCTCGCTGGGGATCACGACGATTCGGCTCACGTTCGAGGATGTGACGGGTCGTCCGGAGTGGTGTCGTTCTCGTGTGCGGGCGACGCTCTCCGCCCGACATCGCCTGCGAGCAGCCTGAGGCGATACGCAGATAGCGGACGGGCGCGGGGCCGATGCGTCGCGCTTGGCGCGCGCCCCTGCAGTCAGTGAGTGTCGGAACGCCGATTGATCCCGGCACTGATTGTCTGCAGGGGAAATCACAGCCTCCTGGCAGACAGCCAGTGCCGGAAATACCGCTGCGATCCGCACTCATGGTCTGCAGGGGTGTTCCGCGTGCGCCAAGCGTGCGCCACCGTGCGCCAAGCGTGCGCCAAGCGTGCGCCACCGTGCGCCCCGTGTGCCAACGTGCACCACCATGCGCCAAGCGCTCACTGTCGGACCGCAGGGACGTTCGGAGCGCTTCGCGCGCTCTAGGCCGTCTTGGCCTGAGGCTCCGCCTCAGGCCCGGGGAGGCCGCCGGCGCCTGCGGCGCCGCCCGCCTCCGCGCGCTTCGCGCGCGCCACGATCGCGGGTGCCACCCGGTCCAGCACCGTGGCCTTCGTGATCGTTACCTGTCCCACGTCCTCGCTGCCGGGCACGTCGAACATCGTCTGCTGCAGCACTTCCTCGAGGATCGAGCGGAGCCCGCGTGCACCAGTCCCGCGCAGGAGCGCCTGCTCCGCGACCGCGTGGATGGCCTCCTCCTCGAATACCAACTCGACCCCGTCGATCTCGAACATCCGCTGGTACTGCTTGATCAGGGCGTTCTTCGGCTCGGTCAGGATCTTCACCATCGCCTCGACATCGAGCGGCGCGACGGTCGCGACCACGGGCATCCGCCCGATGAACTCCGGGATCAGCCCGAACTTGTGAAGATCAACCGGCTGCACCTCGGCGAACAGATCGCTGTTGTCCGCCTCCCGCAGCTGCGATCCGAACCCGATCCCCTTGCGGCCGACCCGATGCGAGATGATCTCCTCGAGCCCCGCGAACGCGCCGCCAAGGAAGAACAGCACGTTCGTCGTGTCGATCTGGATGAACTCCTGATGCGGGTGCTTACGCCCGCCCTGCGGCGGCACCGACGCCGTGGTTCCCTCAAGGATCTTCAGGAGCGCCTGCTGCACGCCCTCGCCCGACACGTCGCGGGTGATCGAGGGGTTCTCGCTCTTGCGGGCTATCTTGTCTATCTCGTCGATATATATGATGCCCCTCTCGGTGGCGGCGAGATTGTAGTCGGCGT
>CAZTJX010000166.1:0-4528 GCA_964613755.1 uncultured Demequinaceae bacterium
CGGGCTCGCGACTATCGCGGAGGGTATCGAGACGGAGTCTCAGGCGGAGTATCTCCGTTCCTGCGGCTGGCGCTACGGCCAGGGATGGCTCTTCGGCGTGGCGCAACCTGCCTCGGTGGCGCCCGACGCCTCGGTCACCTTCTCCACAAGCCTGATCGATCCTCGACCCAACGACGACGAGGATCTCTCGGAGTAGTCCGAGACCGCCGCTACTGGGTGGGGCCCAGGGGTCCCTCGGGCGCCTCGGGCTTGGGCTCGCTTGACGAGGGAGTCCAGGGGGCGCGCTCGACCCAGAAGGCCGAATCTGCCAGGGGCGTCACCGGTGTCGTGCGCTCGGGGGCCTGCTTCCCGATGTCCCCGCGCAGTAGGGAGTAGCGCTTCGCCACCTCGGCGGCCGACAGGTTCCCGGTGCCCTTGGGGATGTCGCTCAGCACGTGGAGCGTGTGTCCGCCCGTACGGTCTACCGTGACGCCCGTCCACTCCGCGCCGACCTGGACCGAGCCGTCGACCTCGACGGTGAAGGTGGCGGTCAGGAGAACACCGGTTGCGGTCTCCGTGTGACGGACGGTGGAGTAGTCCTGATTCGAGATGTAGTTGCCGAGCCCGAAGGCTGCCCACATTCCGTCGCCACCCGGACCTCCCGAGAGCTTCTCGATCGGCTGGGCGACGTGCGCATGGTGGCCAATGACCAGATCAACACTGCCCGAGTCCGCGATCTTCTGGAAGAGGGCGCGTTGCGCGGCCGTCGGCTGGGTCTGGTACTCGGTGCAACAGTGGACCGACGCGACGACAACGTCGGCGCCGTTGTCGCGGGCGTCCCTAGCCTGGGCGATGATCCCGCTCGCGTCGGCGGCCCCGGAATTGAAGGTCTTGACGGACCAGGGCTTGTCCGAGGGAACCGGAAGACCATTGGTGCCGTAGGCCCACGAGATGTGAGCGACCGTGATGTAGCGGTGGCCCGCCTGGACCTTGTACAGCTGCGGCCGAGAGGACTCCTCGCGGCTGATTGAGGTGCCGACCGCTCCCATCCTCTGGGCGTCGAAGGCGTCATGGCTGGCGACAATGCCCGCCCAGCCCTTGTCAACCATATGGTTGGACGCGGTGGAGCACCCATCCCAGCCTTGAGCCTTGAGTGCGGGCACCAGTTGCGGTGGCGCAGAGAAGACGGGGAAACCCGAGGGTTTCGTTCCCGGTGGAGCGACCGGAACTTCCATGTGGCACAGGGCGAGGTCCGCGCCGGAGACCCAGGGGTCGAGATTGCCCCACAGGGGCTGCATGGTGAACTTTCCCGTTCGCTGGGCGTCCGTGACGACTGATCCGTGAGGAAGGACGTCCCCCGCGGCGACGAGCGTGAAGGATACGGGTCCGTCGGGCTCGATGACGGGAGGCTCGGGCTCCGTGAAGACGCGGGGCGCGATGGCGGTGAGTTGGTAGGAGTCGAGCTTTTCTGTGAGATCGGAAACGGATACTCCCGCGACGGTGACGCCCACCGCTGCCAGTATCGCGGAGCCGCCAATCACGAGGCCCGTAATCGCGACGGCGCGGCGGATCCTGGCCCGACCGCGGGCGTGCGTCGGGGTACTCCGGTGGGTATGCAGCGCCATGAGGGCACGATACCTCGACTTGGTTCGAATCGCGCGCACGCGCACTAGGGTGAGGGGGTGACGTCCCTCGTGCCGAACGCTCTGACCGCGCTTCGCCTCGTGGCCGTTCCGGGTCTCGTGTGGCTCCTCATCACCGACAACGGAACCGACGGATTTCTTCGGTGGTGGGCGCTCCTCGTCTTCCTCGTCGCCTCCGCCACGGACTTCCTCGACGGGTTCCTGGCGCGCCGGTGGAGCGTCGTGAGCGTCTTCGGGAAGCTTGCGGATCCGATTGCCGACAAGGCACTCATCCTCGCGGCGCTCGCGGCGCTCAGCGCGATCGACTCCGTGCCATGGTGGCCCCTTATCGTGCTTGCCATCCGTGAGGTCGCCGTGACGTGTGGGCGATTCACCGTGATCAATCGGGGAGTGATTGCGGCGTCAGGTGGGGGCAAGATCAAGACGACTGTCCAAATCGCCGCCGTGACCTTCTACATGTGGCCGCACGGGCCCACATGGCTCGACACCGCCGCATGGTGGTGTCTCCTGCTCGCCGTCGTGATTGGCGTCGTCACGGGTATCCAGTACGGCGCCCAGATCGTGCGTCTGAGGCGATCCGTCGCCGTTCCGCGAAGTGTGGACGCGAGGTAGGCGGTGCCTGGCTCGCCGGAATTGGCGCTCACGAGGGCTCGATCCAAGGGCCTCACGATCGCCACGGCCGAATCGCTTACAGGGGGACTCGTCGCCGCGGCCCTCACCGCTGTTGCCGGAGCCTCTGACGTTTTCGTCGGGGGAGTCGTAACGTACGCGCTCGACGCCAAGACGGACGTTTTGAGGGTTCCTGCGGCGTTGCTTGCGGACCCCGGGCCCGTGAGCGCTGAGGTGGCACTCGCGATGGCCGAGGGAGTGCGACGAGCGTTGGGTGCCGACCTCGGCGTCGCGACGACGGGCGCTGCCGGTCCCGAGCCCCATGGGGGGCAGCCCGCCGGTACGTTCTGGGTCGCCGCCGTCGGGGAAGGAGACTCCGTGGTGCGCACGTCCGTCGTCCCCGGAGAGAGGGATGAAGTCCGGGCGGAAGCGACGATTCGGGCGGTTGAGGCATTGTGTGAGGTTCTCAACTCCATTGGTTTGCCGGGAACAAGGGTGGAGTAGTCTGCGTTGTGACAGACGTGGAGACTACTCAGATCACGCGGAAGGGAGGACGAATGCCCATTCTCCGGAATGAACTCGGCGACGTCCTCCGTGGCGCACGCCTGACACAGGGCAAGACGTTGCGCGACGTGTCTTCGGACGCGCGGGTGTCGCTCGGTTACCTCTCCGAGGTGGAGCGGGGCCAGAAGGAGGCGTCCTCCGAACTACTCGCCTCCATCTGCGACGCCCTTGACGTGCCGATGTCCGCGATTCTCCGGGACGTCTCGGATCGCTTCTCGGTCGCTGAGGCGCTCGCCGCTGCCGTCGTGCCGACCATTCCCGACACCGTCGACGGTGTGCTCGCCTCCCGGCGCTGAATGCGTCTCAGGGAGTTCTACGCGCTCCTCGACGCAGTATTCGGCGCGGAGTACGCACGGACCCTCGCTCGCGAAATGGTACTCACGGACCTCGATAGCCGCACGGCCCAGCGGGCTCTCGATGACGGTGTCGACCCTCGCGATGTTTGGCACGCCCTCTGCGACGCCATGGACGTGGAGCCCGCGCGTCGCGATGGCGGCGACCGGACGCGACTGGTACCTCCTCCCCGATAGTCCGCCGACACGCCGGACGTACCAGCAAGCCATTCGAACATGTGTTCGGTAGAGTCATCCTGACAGCGGTGGTACCCAGGGCCTCGATGTCGGCGATTTCTCCCCAACGGGGTGGGTCGTTGACGGAATGTCGGGGGTTCCGCCTAGCGTCGTGTCCATACCAGCAACCGGCGGCAGCGCCGAGGACCACGAGGTGGCAGTGATGGCAAGCACGGACCGCGAGAAGGCGCTTGAAGCAGCGCTCGGGCAGATTGATCGCCAGTATGGCAAGGGATCGGTCATGCGCCTTGGCGAGGGACAGCGGGTCGCCGTCGAGATCATCCCGACCGGTTCGATTGCTCTGGACGTGGCGCTGGGCGTCGGGGGACTTCCGCGCGGGAGGGTCGTCGAGATCTATGGACCCGAGTCGAGTGGAAAGACGACGCTAGCGCTTCACGCGGTTGCGAATGTGCAGAAGGCGGGGGGTGTCGCGGCCTTCATCGATGCGGAGCACGCGCTCGATCCCGAGTATGCCCAGAAGCTAGGCGTCGATGTCGAGCAACTGCTGATCTCCCAGCCGGACACGGGGGAGCAGGCGCTGGAGATTGCGGACATCCTCATTCGCTCCGGCGGCGTCGATGTGCTCGTGATCGACTCCGTCGCGGCCCTCGTCCCCAAGGCGGAGATCGAGGGAGAGATGGGCGATAGCCACGTGGGGCTGCAGGCCCGTCTCATGTCGCAGGCGCTACGCAAGATCACGGGAGGGCTGAGCAACTCCGGCACGACCGCGATCTTCATCAACCAGCTTCGCGAGAAGATCGGAGTCTTCTTCGGCTCGCCAGAGACGACGACCGGCGGAAAGGCGCTCAAGTTCTACGCCTCGGTCCGCCTCGACATCCGCCGGATCGAGACCCTCAAGGAGGGAACGGATGCCGTCGGGAACAGGACGCGTGTCAAGGTCGTCAAGAACAAGATGGCGCCACCGTTCAAGCAGGCGGAGTTCGATATCCTGTACGGCCACGGAATCTCTCGCGAGGGAGACGTCATCGATCTTGGGGTGGAGCACGGTTTCATCCGCAAATCCGGCGCCTGGTACACGTGCGAGGGGGATCAGCTCGGCCAGGGCAAGGAGAACGCCCGTACTTTCCTCAAGGACAACCCGCAGCTGTGCGACGAGCTGGAGGTCAAGATCAAACAGAAGCTCGGGGTAGGCCCGGAAGCCGC
>CAZTJX010000167.1:0-4476 GCA_964613755.1 uncultured Demequinaceae bacterium
CTCAGGCGGGCTCCACGTTCAAACCGTTTGCGCTCATCGCGGCCCTCGAGGAGGGCATCGCCCTGGAGAGCGAGTACAGCGGCGCCTCCCCGCAAGCCATTGCGGGATTCACCAAGCCCGTGAGGAACTTTGCGAACGAGAACTTCGGACAGATCAGCCTGATCACGGCGACGGCGCACTCCGTCAATACCGTCTACGCGCAGCTGGCCCGCGACGTCGGCCCCGACAGGGTCGTCGATGTCGCGGTTCGGGCGGGCCTCCCTGAGGACACCGCGGGGCTCGAGGCCAATCCCGCCAATGTGCTCGGCACGGCCTCGCCCCACCCCCTCGACATGGCGTCGGCATACGCGACGATCGCGGCCCAAGGGGTCCACCGCGATCCGTTCCTCGTTCGGAGCGTCACGGACTCGTTCGGAAAGGAGGTCTACGCGCACGAGGTCACGGAGAAGGGGGTCTTCACCAAGGCCGTCATGGCGGACACCACGTACGCGATGAGGCAGGTGGTGCTCCATGGTTCGGGGGGCTACGCCTCGAGGCTGGGCCGTCCGATCGCCGGGAAGACGGGGACGTCGACGGACAACAAGTCGGCGTGGTTCATCGGCTTCACGCCGCAGATCGTCGGCGCGGTCGCGGTGTACCAGGTGGGAGAGGACGGTTCGGTCGAGGCGATCACGCCGTTCGGAGGCTTCCGCCAGATCACGGGAGGCTCCGTGCCGTGCCGCATTTGGACGGCGATGATGGGCGAGGTGTTCGTGGACCTCCCGGTTGAGGCGTTCCCGGGGCGCTCCTATGTGGGGACGGCGATCATCCCGAGCCCAGAGCCGGAGCCGGAGCCGTCGGTGACCCCGTCGCCCACGTCCACACCCACGCCGACGCCGACGCCGACGTTCACGCCCTCGCCCGCGCCGAGCCCCTCGCTCACTCCATAGTGTGCGACCGGCGTTTCCCAACGTCGCCGGGTCGCTGTACCCTTGTGCGGTTGGTTCCCGCCCCTGCGCGGGCTCGCCATCGCTAGCGCAACCCTCCTGCCACGGAGAGCCCGTGGCCGTTTAGTCCAGAGGAGGTGGGTTCTTTCATGCGCAAGTACGAAATGATGGTCATTCTCGACCCCGAGGTTGAGGAGCGGACGGTTCAGCCGTCGCTCGACCAGTACCTCACGGTCGTCAAGGATGATTCCGGCACCGTCGACAAGATCGACATCTGGGGTCGCCGTCGGCTCGCCTACCCGATCAAGAAGCGCACGGACGGCATCTACGCCGTCGTGCAGTTCACGTCGACGTCGGCGACCGCCAAGGAACTTGAGCGCCAGCTCAGTCTCAATGAGACGGTGCTTCGGACCAAGCTTCTGCGCCCCGACGCCCACTAGCCGAACAAGACGAACACAAGACGAACGAGGACGAACCATGGCAGGAGATACTGCGATCACGGTGGTCGGAAATCTGACCGCCGACCCCGAGTTGCGATTCATTCAGTCCGGCGCGGCCGTTGTGAACTTCACGGTGGCCTCGACGCCTCGCTCGTTCGACCGCAACGCGAACGAGTGGAAGGACGGGGAGACCCTCTTCCTCCGCTGCTCCCTTTGGCGAGAGGCGGCCGAGAATGTCGCCGAGTCGCTCACCAAGGGCATGCGGGTGATCGTGTCCGGTCGCCTCGTGCAGCGCTCGTTCGAGACCAACGGAGAGAAGCGGACCGTCGTCGAGATGCAAGCGGACGAGGTCGGTCCATCCCTGCGCTACGCGACCGCGAAGGTGACGAAGACGCAGCGCAGTGGCGGTGGGGGCAGCGGATTCTCGGGTGCCTCGTCGTCCGCTCCCGCGGGCGGCTCGGATAGCGACCCGTGGGCCTCGGCTCCTCCTTCGGACGAGCCTCCGTTCTAGACCTTTCAACTTTCTACGACATCTGCCGGGAGTAATCATGGCCAAGACTGACTTGCGGAAGCCCCGCAAGAAGACCAACCCCCTGAAGGCCGCCAAGGTCGATCGGGTCGACTACAAGGACACCGCGCTCCTGCGGAAGTTCGTCTCCGACCGTGGGAAGATTCGCTCGCGCCGCGTGACGGGCGTGACCACCCAGGAGCAGCGGCAGATCGCGCGAGCCGTCAAGGTCGCGCGCGAGATGGCACTTCTGCCCTACGCAGGCGCGGGGAGGGGCTAGCCATGGCGAAGCTCATCCTCACGCACGAGGTCTCGAGCCTCGGGGTGGCCGGTGACGTCGTGGACGTCAAGGACGGTTACGCCCGCAACTACCTGGTGCCCCGCGGTCTCGCTCAGGCGTGGTCGGCCGGCGCGGAGAAGCAGATCGAGGGTCTGCGCCGCGCTCGCCGCGCCAAGGAGATTTCCAGCGTCGAGGAGGCTCACGCGGCCCGCGACACGCTCCAGTCCGCGCCCGTCGTCGTCACGGCGAAGGCCGGGGAGTCTGGTCGTCTCTTCGGCGCCATCACCCCCGCCATCATCGCCGAGGCGATCGGGGCGCGAGCGAAGGTGGACAAGCGACGGATCCATGTGAGCCAGCCGATCAAGTCCCTGGGCGAGTACCAGATCCAGGTCGGGCTGCACGACGACGTCTCCGCCACCGTGACCCTTCAGGTCGTCGGCGAGGCCTAGCGGTCGAATCGCGATCGGAGCCCGGGTCCCTTGCGGGGGTCCGGGCTTCCTTCTTGGACGGATCGCGTCGGCGCGCCGCGGCGCCACGCCCGACACGCCCACGTCCGACACGCCGATAGGTTACCCCCCGGGGTTATCCCCAAGGCGCCGCCGGGCATCGTGCCTGGTAAAGGGGTGATTTCGCGTGTTAGGCCAGACTTATTCACATGTGTATCCACAGTCACATGCGTCTCGTCCCCGGGTTACCCACAGGTCGTCCACGGTCTGAGGGGTCTGTCCACAGGACGGGCCGCCCGCCGGTTTGCACACGACCGGGTGGCGGACTAGGTTCACTCGTCAGACGCCGTGCGTCGGGGCGGCTCGGGATGTCAGAGTCGTGATGTCACATTCGTAATGTCGGAGCCCCGTCGGATCATGGACAGAGGAGTCCGTGGGCGTCGGCCGACGCACGGCTGGGGATGCATCGAAGGGGAGACGAGTGTCGATCGAGCAGTTGGAGGCGTCGGTCGGGAGTTTCGACCGCACCCCGCCGCAGAACCTCGAGGCGGAGCAGTCCGTCCTCGGGGCGATGATGCTCTCCAAGGACGCGATGGCGGACGTCGTCGAGGTGGTCCGCGCCCCGGACTTCTATCGGCCCGCGCACGAGGCGATCTTTGACGTCGCCGTCGCTCTGTACAACTCCGGCGATCCCGTCGACGCGATCACGGTCGCGTCGCGACTGCAGACCGCGGGCGCCCTGGGACGCGTCGGAGGGGCGGAGTACCTCCACACGTTGATCTCGGCCGTACCGTCCGCGGCGTCGGCGGGCTACTACGCGCGGCTCGTGCGCGAGCAGGCGATCCTGCGCCGCCTGGTCGAGGCCGGTACGCGCATCGCGAACATGGGCTACAACGCGGACGGAGACGTGGACGAGATCGTCGACACCGCTCAGTCGGAGGTCTTCGCGGTCACCGAGCGCAAGAACGCCGAGGACTACCTGCCCGTCGGGGACGTCATGGAGCGGACGCTGAGCGAGGTCGAGGCGGCCTCGAGCCACGATGGACGCCTCCTGGGCATTCCCACGGGCTTTCGCGATCTCGACGAGCTCACGGGCGGCTTCCAGGGCGGCCAGATGATCGTCATCGCCGCGCGTCCCGCGATCGGCAAGTCGACGCTCGGCCTGGACATTTGCCGCGCCGCCTCGATCGGCGCTGGCGCGACCTCCGTCATCTTCTCGCTCGAGATGAGCCGCGAGGAGATCACCAAGCGCATGCTCTCCGCGGAGTCCGGGGTCAAGCTCACCAAGATGACCAAGGGCCCCATGGGCCCGAACGACTGGGAGCGGCTCGCGCAGACGGCGGCGCGCGTGTCCCGCGCCCCCCTGTTCATCGACGACTCGCCCAACATGTCGCTCATGGAGATCCGGGCCAAGTGCCGCCGACTGAAGCAGCGCGAGAATCTCGGACTCGTCGTCGTCGACTACCTCCAGCTGATGAGTGCGGGCAAGAAGGTCGAGTCACGCCAGCAGGAGGTCGCGGAGTTCTCCCGGGCGCTCAAGCTCCTCGCGAAGGAGCTCGACGTTCCGGTGATCGCCATCTCGCAGCTCAACCGCTCGCCCGAGCAGCGCGGCGACAAACGCCCCATGCTCTCGGACATGCGCGAGTCCGGCTCCATCGAGCAGGACGCCGACATCGTGATCCTGCTCCACCGCGACGACGCCTACGACCGCGACGCCCGCCCCGGCGAGGCGGACTTCATCATCGCCAAGCACCGCTCCGGACCGACGGACACCATCGCCGTGGCGTTCAAGAAGGACTACGCGCACTTCGCGGACATGGCTCCGGACTTGTAGCGGTTGTTGGGCGCGGGCGCGCCGTCAAGGAGGTTGGTGCAG
>CAZTJX010000168.1:0-940 GCA_964613755.1 uncultured Demequinaceae bacterium
CCGGAAGATCATCGTCGATACCTACGGTGGCATGGCGCGCCACGGGGGAGGGGCCTTCTCGGGCAAGGACCCGTCCAAGGTCGATCGTTCGGCCTCCTACGCGATGCGCTGGGTCGCCAAGAACGTCGTCGCCGGGGGTCTCGCCGAACGCTGCGAGGTCCAGGTCGCATACGCGATCGGAACGGCGCACCCCGTCGGTCTGCACGTGGAGACCTTCGGAACGGCGACGGTTGCAGAGGAGGCGATCGCCAAGGCGATCCGCGAGGTCTTTGACCTCCGTCCCGGAGCGATCATCCGGGACCTTGATCTCCGGAGGCCCATCTTCCGGGCCACCGCGACGTACGGCCACTTCGGGAGAGAACTGCCCGAGTTCACATGGGAGCGGACGGATCGCGCCGACGCCCTCCGGGAGGCAGCCGGGGCATGACGGGCGCGCCCGCCGTCGCCCGCGTCTGTGTCGACAGCGCCCTGCCCCACCTCGATCGACTCTTTGACTACGAGATTCCCGACGCGCTCGCCGCAGTCGTCGCCGTCGGCTCCCGCGTGCGCGTGCGCTTCGCGGGGAGGCTCATCGGCGCGGTCGTGTGTGAGATCACCCGTGGCTCGGACTTTGAGGGTGCGCTGACGCCGATCCGTTCAAGCGCCGCGGTTCCCTCCTTCACGGCGGGATCCCTAGCCTTGGGTCGAGCCATCGCGGACCGATACGGCGGAAACCTCTGGGACGTCTTGCGCCTCATGGCGCCTCCGAGGGTTGCCTCCGTCGAGAAACGCACATGGCAAGGGCGAAGCGCGGAGAGCGCGGGGCGCCTCGTCGCGGCGGAGAGTGCCCTCTCGCAGAAGTCAGAAGGAGTCCTCGCGGGAGTGATCGCGTCCGATCGGTGTGTGTGGGCCGCCGTTCCTGGTCGCGCGACGAACGGTCCCCTCCCCGTTGCCGACCTGC
>CAZTJX010000168.1:950-4383 GCA_964613755.1 uncultured Demequinaceae bacterium
TTCGGGCCGTCACCTCGCCTCCGGGGGACAGTCAGGAGGAGGCATCCGCAATCATCGTCGTTCCCGATGCCAGGGCGATCGAGGCGGTACTCGCCGCCGCGAACGCGGTGGGTCTTACTCGATGGACCGCACGATCCGGTGGCGATGTGGCGGTCATTCACTCGTCCGACTCTCCGGGTGTGCGCTTCGCGTCCTATCTGGCGGCGATGCGGGGGGAGGCGCCTCTGGTGCTGGGGACACGACCCGCGGTGCTGTCACCCGTTCCTCGCCTCGCGCACCTCGTCCTGTGGGATGACGGCAATTCCGCCTACGACGAGCCGCACGCGCCCCATCCCCGGGTTCTGTCGGTCGCGGCGATCCGGGCCGAGCGAGAGGGCTCCGGCCTCACCGTCGCAGGATTCGCACCGTCCGTCGCGGCACGAGCGCTTGTCGAACACGGATGGGCGCGGGAGGTCGAGACGGGGAGGCTCCGCGAGCGCTCCGCGACCCCGAACATCACGGTGCTCGGTCGGGAGGATCGGGATCGCGAGGGTGGGCTCGGGTGGCATTGGATGCCAGGGGTTGCATGGCACGCCGCGTTGGCGGGGCTTAAGCGCGGTCCCGTCCTGATCCTCGTTCCGCGTTCCGGATACGTTCGCGGCATCGCGTGCGCCGCGTGTCGGGAGTGGGCCCCCTGTAGGGCCTGCGGCGGACCCCTGGTACTCGCCGCGCTCGGCGCCGACCCTGTGTGCCTCGAATGCGGGGCGGTGAACGCGGATTGGCACTGCCCCTCGTGCGGAGGCGGGCGCGTCTCCCACGTTCGCCATGGCGTCGAGCGGATTGCCGAGCAGCTTCGGGGTATGGCGCCTGGCGTGCCGATCGCGGTCTCGTCATCGGGTACGGGAGTCTTGGGAGATGGGGCCGTCGAGGAGGGACTCGTCGTCTCCACGCCCGGTGCGGTCCCCGCCGTAGAGGGCGGCTACGTGCAGGCGATCGTGGTCGACGCAGGGGCACTCGTCGGGCCCGGGCTCGACGGCGAGGAAGACGCAATCCGTCTCCTGCTCGGTGCGGCCGCCACGGTGAGACCCCGTGAGGGCGGGGGTGCGCTTGTTGTGGTCGGGGCCCTCCCCGAACCCGTGGTCAGGTGCGTCTCGACCTGGTCGCCCTCCGTATGGGCCTCGGAGGCGTACTCCGAACGCGAGGAGCTCGGACTCCCTCCCGCCAGACGCGTGATCGAGGTCGAGGGATCGGCCACCGCCCTTCGGGCGGCGGGGGATGTGCTCGTCGGCGCGGTGGCACTCGGGGGGCACCCGGGAGCGCGGGAGGTGCAGGGACGCTCGGGCGAGAGGGTCTTCCTCACTACGCGTCGCGACACCCAGGCAGTGGTCGACGCGCTACGGGCGCTGCAGGTCGAGCGATCCCGCACGGGCCATGGGGATCTTCGCATCCGCGTTGATGGCCCCCTGGAGCCCGCGGGCTAGGCGGTCCGGCGCCCGTACGATGGACGCATGCGCGTCCTCATGGTGGGAACCCCCCAGATTGCGGTTCCGACGCTCAACGCGCTGATCGACTCTGAGCACGAGGTCGTCGCGGTGGTCTCGCGCCCCGATGCGCCGGGCAAGAGGGGAAGCGAACTGCACCCGAGCCCGCTCGCGGTGCGCGCGAGGGAACTCGGACTCCCTGCGCTCACGCCCAAGCGCGCATCCGATCCCGCGTTCATCGATGAGGTGACCGCCCTGGCATGCGACGCCGCGGCCGTGGTCGCCTACGGGCAGATTCTGAGGCCCGCGCTCCTCGCCGCTGTACGCCTCGCGTGGGTCAACCTTCACTTCTCTGTGCTTCCCGCATGGCGGGGGGCGGCGCCCGTTCAGCGCGCGATCATGGCGGGCGACGACGTGACGGGAGCCTCCACGTTCGTCATCGAGGAGGGCCTCGACACAGGGCCCGTCATCGGCCTGGCAACCGAGACGATCCGGCCGACGGATACGGCGGGAGACCTCCTGGAACGGCTCGCCGCCGCGGGAGCTCCGCTCATGGTCGAATCGCTCACCGCGCTGAGCGACGGGTCTGCCCGTCCTCAGCCTCAATCGGACGAGGACGTCAGCTACGCCCACAAGCTCACGCGCGAGGACGCGCGGATCCGGTGGGACCTCGCCTCGCACATCATCGATCGGCAGGTGCGCGGCTGCACGCCCGCGCCCGGCGCCTGGACGACCCTCCCCGACTCCTCGATCGCGAAGATCGGACCTGTCTCGCTGCGAGACGACCTCCCCGGCGGGGCTCCGGGGACGGTCAAGGAGGTAAACGGGGCGATCGTCGTGAACTCCGGATCGACTCCCGTCGAGCTGTCATGGATCGCACCAGCCGGCCGCAGGCCCATGCCGGCCGCCGATTGGTGGCGGGGCTCGCGCCTGCTCGAGGGCGCCCAACTGGGCGAGGCGTGAGCCGCCCGGGGCTCGCCGCGAGGCTCGCGGCATACCGGTGCCTCGAATCCGTGGATACCGAGGGCGCGTACGCCAACCTAGTCATGCCCGCGATCCTGAGCGAGGCGGAGCTGGGGGGACGAGAGGCGGGCTTCGCCACCGAGCTTGCCTATGGTGCGATCCGGCTCTCCGGCTTGTACGACGCGATTATCGGGGCGGCGTCGGGGCGCGACCCCGCTCGCCTCGAGGGGCCCGTGCGGCGGGTTCTGCGCCTCGGGGCCCATCAGATCCTCTCGATGCGGATCCCGCCACACGCCGCGGTCTCGGAGACCGTGGAACTGATGCGAGAGGTGGGCAAGCCGGGCGTCGCCGGACTGGCGAATGCCGTCGCCCGCAGAATGAGCGAGACTCCCCTCGAGGCCTGGCGCGACCGCATGGCTCCCGGCGACACGAACGCCGACCTCGCCATACGCCACTCCCATCCGGAGTGGATCGTTGCGCGGCTTCGTCAGGCGCTCGACGCGGATGGCCGCGCGGACGAGCTCCCGCTCCTGCTCTCCTCGCACAACGAACCCGCGGGTGTCACCCTCGTGGCGCGCCCCGGTCTGGTGTCGCGGGACGAGATTCTCGCGTGTGTCCGTGACGGCATCCCTACGCGGTTCTCGCCGATCGGCGTGACGATGGCCGGGGGTGACCCCGGGGATATCGCCGCCGTTCGCGACGGCCGAGCGGGTGTCCAGGACGAGGGTAGCCAGGTGGTCGCCCTCGCCGCCTGCGAGGTTCCCGCGCTGACCGGGGTGGACGGCGAGACCTGGCACGACATGTGTGCAGGCCCGGGAGGAAAGGCGGCGATACTCGCATGCGTGGCGACCGAGCGGGGAGCGTCCCTCGTCGCGAGCGAGATCCATCCCCATCGGGCGGCGCTCGTCGAGCAGGCCCTACGTGCCGTTCCCGCGGGGGTTACCGCCGTCAGGACCGCAGACGCCCGCGTCGTTGACGGGGTGTACGACCGCGTGCTGCTCGACGCCCCC
>CAZTJX010000169.1:0-4355 GCA_964613755.1 uncultured Demequinaceae bacterium
CCGGATCACGCGCCAGCCACCGGTGTAGGTGCCGAGCGCCATCGCGAGGGCGCAACTGAAGATTACCCAGAGAGGCACCGACGAGTCCCGCGGGGCGCCGTCGGCGATGAGTGCGAGGAGGATGATGCCCATGGACTTCTGGGCGTCATTCGTGCCGTGTGCGAGCGAGACGAGCGAGGCGGAACCGATCTGCCCCCATCGGAAGTCGCGGTCGTTTGCCTTCTGGGGCACGTTGTGCGTGATGCGTGTGACGAGCCGGGTGCCGACTCCTGCGACGAGGATGGCGACGACGGGCGCAAGGAACGCGGGGATCAGGACCTTCGCGACCAGGCCCGACCACAAGACACCGCTCGAGCCCGCGGCGGCAAGAACTGCGCCAACCGCGCCCCCCACGAGCGCATGCGACGAGCTGGACGGAATCCCGAACACCCATGTGACGAGGTTCCAGACGGTGGCACCGACGAGGCCAGCAAGAACCACGTCGAGCGTGACGATGCCCGCATCGACGATGCCCTTGGCAATCGTCGCGGCGACGGCGAGCGAGAGGAAGGCGCCCACCATGTTGAGCGACGCGGAGAGGAGCACCGCCTGCTTGGGCTTCAGTGCCCGGGTGGCGATGGACGTGGCCATCGCATTGCCCGTGTCGTGGAATCCATTGGTGAAGTCAAAGGCCAAAGCGGTCGCCACGACTATGACGAGCAGCACTGGTTCGGTCACGAAACCCATTGTGGCCCATCAGCAGACCACTTCTGACCCCGCCAGCGATGATGGGCCGAAATGTGGCGAATCTCCCGTCAGGCGGCTATGACTGGCACCTCAGGAATCCTCGCGCGGGGACCGCATAGGCGGGGTCGCCCCACATCATGGTCGCCACGTAGCCGCCCACGGTGGTGATGATCATCGGGCCGCCGTCAAGGTCGGCGATGCTGAAGACGCGCTCCGTGATGGGCGTGTCGTAGTTGGGTGGGTACCCGGCCGAGCGCGTCGTTGTCACGGCGGCCTCCGCAGGGAACATGGCCTCGATCGTAGCCTCGGACGTACCGAGGCGCAGGCCGCGGGGCCCGACGGGGCCGCTCTGCGCGGTAAGCGGGGTGACCTGGGGGTTGACGAGGAGGAATGCTTTCGTGTCCCAGTCGAGCCACGCCAGGTTGGGGTCGTCCCAGGGGACGATGAGGAACAGTTCCCAACTCGCCACGGGAGAAGCGGGATAGACCGACGGGAGGTTCTCATCACCGCATGCGGACGCGTGGACGGTGGGGCCGAGGGCGCTGACGTAGGAGTCGTACGGCTGGCCGTAGGAAACTCCGCCGAAGTCGTTGATTCCGAAGGAGAACTCGCCAGGAACCGTCAGGGGACCCGCGGTGACGACGGGGTCGGGAGCCGGGGCGGGCGGCGCGCTCGGGCTCGGGGTCGCAGTGACCGATACCGAGGGTGAGGCCGAAGCGGCGGGAGAGGGCGAGGTCGAGGGGCTTGCGGATACCGAAGCCTCGGTCGACGTGCATCCCGCAACGATGAGGACAAAGAGGGCGGCTGCGACCGCCTTTCGGGTCGACATGGGATCAATCGTACAAACGGGGGGCGGGATTCGCTCGACGAGGGGGAAAACTCCCGCGGCTTCGTCCCCTGGCGCTCGGGCGTTCGGGGGCGAAGCGACACGGGCGAAGCCCCGAGAGGCCGAATCCGATGGCGAATCGCGCGACGCCGCTCGGAATCGGTCGACTCGCGCCGAGGTCGGCCTTCGTCCCGTGCCGGTACGCGCCCGATTCGTGGATCTCGAACGGCGTCGGGGGTTGCCCCGTTACCGCTACTCTCGGCCGTCCTCGAGCGGAATCAGCATGGTGCGGAACGGGCCTGGCGTGGCGTGGATCTGCCAGATGCGGTCGGCGACATCATCGATACCGTTCTCAAGCCGCAGCTTCGGGATGCCGCCGGGGATCACGAGTTGAACGACGCGCACGCCCTCGTCGGCCAGTGCGTCGTGGAGCATCTCGCCGTACGCACTCTCCGCGGGAAACGCGACAGATGTGCCCGCGAAGTCGTGGCGCGCCTTCACCGACGTCCCCCCGTTGATCAGGATGATGCTGCCGTCGCCCGCCTCTCGCATACCCGGCAGAACGGTGCGCACGGCGTGGATGAGTCCGAGCGCGGAGAAGCGCAGGGCCTCCTCCGCAAGTTCCGGGGTCAGATCTAGTACGGGCTTCAGGAACGTCCGGAACGGCAGGGGGCCGTATTGGAGGGTGGTGATCGGTCCGAGATCGGCCGCGGCTCGCGCGAGGGCGTCCCTGAGCGCCTCCGGTTCCAGGACGTCCGCGGCGTACCCGCGGGCCGTCACGCCGATGGCCGTGAGGTCGGTGGCCAGGGCGTCGAGCTTGATCTGATCGCGGGAGATGAGCGCGACCGAGAAGCCCTCTCTGCCGAACCGCCGCGCTACCGCCGCGCCCAGGCCGGGTCCCGCTCCGATGATTGCTATGACGGGCATGGTTCTCTCCTATTCCAGGGCCGACGGTACGCGATGCTGCGGCGCCTGTGCCCTTGACGACGGGGCGCACGAGGCTCACGACCGGCCGATGAACCGGAAGTAGAAAGCTCCGAACACCAGGACAATGCCGACGTTCGCCGCGAGCCGCTCCCAGGTCCACTCCTGGCCCCGGAAGAGCAGGACGTCGGTCCCGACGAGGAGCGCGATCGGGGCGGCCCTTCCCATGATTACGGTATACGCCCCCGCTCGCCTCTGCCGTACGGACGGTGGTTTCGGAGCACCGCGTCGCGACAGAACGCTGTCGAGACCTAAGGCAGAATCCGACGCATCTTCAGGTCTCCCCTGTCGTCGCCCTCGGTGCGGCGGCCCGTCGCGACGAATCCACAGCGAGCATAGGCCGCGATCGCGGGAGTGTTGTCGGGATGCACCTCGAGGTCCAAGAACGGGAAGCCCTGGTCCGCGGTCCACGACGCGGCGGTGTCGATAAGCGAGTCAAGAACTCCGCGCCCTCGATCCCCGGGGAGCACGTAGACGCCGATGAGGTTCGCTCGTGGTTCGGCAACCGTGTCGCCGTGGTAGTCCGTGTCGCCCGCGTGGAATGCCATCACGGCGACGGTGCCAATCCATCCGCGCCCCGCCTCCTCCGCCACCCACTGGGAGACCTTCGAGCCCTCGGCCCCTCCGGCCGTGCGCTCCCGCCAGAACTCGTCAGGACTCTCCACCTGCTCGGCGTAGGTCTCGAGGAAGGCGAGGTTCGCCAGCGGGTCACGCAACGCCTCAAGACGAAGATCGCGGACCTCGCGCCACTCGTCGACTCGGATGCGCCGAACCTGGAATCCCATCGGGCAAGCATGGCAGAACGCGAGAGGCGCGCGCGCGTATCCTGACGCTTGCCCCTGAAGAACGGACGCCCCATGCTTGAGCTGCTCGGCGGGTCGCTGGGCGTCGTCCTCCTGATGGCGCTGGCCGCGATCGTCGTCGGCTTCTCCAAGACGTCCCTGGGCGGTCTCGCCGTCGTCTCCATCGCGATTTTCGCGACGGTCCTGCCCGCGAAGGAGTCCACGGCCGCCGTCCTCGTGCTCTTCATCGTGGGGGACTTTGTCGCCGTGTGGCATTACCGCCACGACGCCGATTGGTCGCTCATTCGGCGTCTGCTCCCGGCCGTGCTCCCGGGGCTCCTGCTCGGTGCGATCTTCCTCCGGGTCATGTCCGATGACGTCCTCCGCCGGAGCATCGGGGGCGTCCTGCTCGTGCTCCTCCTTCTCCAGCTCGTGGTGAAGTGGCGCGGCGAGGCTCCGGAGTCGAACGGTCACCAGCACCCGGTGGTGGCCTGGCTTGCCGGGATCGGCGCCGGGTTCTCGACCATGACGGCAAACGCCGCGGGGGCGGTCATGGCCCTCTATCTCTCGGCGTCGGGAGTCGAGAAACAGCGCTTCATTGGCACCAACGCCTGGTTCTTCCTCATCGTGAACCTCGTCAAGGTGCCCTTCTCCATCGGGCTCGGGCTGATGCACTGGTCCGACCTCGCACGCGCCGGACTCCTCGCGCCACTCATCCTTCTCGGGGGGATCCTCGGCTACGCCACTGCGCGTCGCATCAGTCAGCACCGGTTCGATATCGCCGTGCTTCTCGCCTCGGCCGTCGCGGCGGCCGTGCTGTTGATGTGACCTCGATGCCGCTCGGGCCTCGGTCCGGATGCGGGAACGACCGACGCTCCGGCGTCCCGCACGTTCGCGAGATACCAGGGCGCTCTCCCTCTCCGATGACTTCTTCGTCGGGCTGACAGGATTTGAACCTGCGACCTCTTGACCCCCAGTCGAGTGTGCCTCCAGACCGCGCGATATCCCGTAGCCGCGTCGGCACCATTACAGGACGG
>CAZTJX010000170.1:0-4286 GCA_964613755.1 uncultured Demequinaceae bacterium
GTCGATGGTCAACGAGCGCTTCGATCCGCATGCGGCGAAGGACCGCATCGCGCGTACGGGTCTCGCCTGGTATTCGGGCGATGATCACCTCACGCTTGACTTCATCCGCGCCGGTGGCTCCGGCGTCGTGTCGGTTGCCGGCCACGTCGTCGGCCCGGTGCTTGCGCGCATGTTCGCGGCGGCCGATTCGGGTGATTTCGCCGCCGCGGAGGCCGCGGACCGGGAGGCCGAGCCCATCGTCCAGGCGGTCATGGGCGCCGGACTCGGCGCCGTTTACGCGAAGGCCGCCGTTCACGCGATGGGCATTATCGAGAGCCGATTTGTGCGGCTTCCGCAGGTGCCCCTCGACGACGACGAGTTCGCGCGTCTGCGCTCCGCGCTCGTGTCCGCCGGAATCATCTAGGAACCCGTGCACTTTCACCCAGAACTTGGTCAGCCTCCTGCCCTCAAGAACGGCACCCTTCGCGTCGTCGCCCTCGGCGGCCTCGGCGAGATCGGCCGCAACATGGCCGTCGTCGAGGTAGACGGTCGCCTGCTCATCATCGACTGCGGCGTGCTCTTCCCCGAGGACACGCAACCGGGCGTCGACCTGATCCTTCCCGACTTCTCGTACATCGAGGATCGGATGGACGACATCGACGCGATGGTCCTCACCCACGGCCACGAGGACCACATCGGCGCGGTCCCGTACCTGCTCCGGCTCCGGGGAGACATCCCGATCATCGGCTCGAAGCTCACGCTCGCCTTCCTCGACGCCAAACTCAAGGAGCACCGTCTCGCCCCGAAGACGATCGAGGTCAAGGAGGGCGACCGTATCACCGCGGGGTCCTATGACCTTGAGTTCGTCGCGGTCACCCACTCGATCCCGGACGCGCTCGCCGTCTTTGTCCGCACCAGCGCCGGGACCATCCTCCACACCGGCGACTTCAAGATGGACCAGTTGCCCCTCGACGGCCGCGTCACGGACCTGCGCTCGTTCGCGCGGTTTGGTGAGGAGGGCGTCGACCTGTTCATGGTCGACTCGACGAACGCACACGTCCCCGGCTTCACGACGCACGAGAAGAACATCGCGACGACGTTCGACCGGCTTTTCGACGAGTGCGAGGGCCGCATCATCATCGCGTCGTTCGCGAGCCACGTGCACCGCGTCCAACAGGTCGTTGACGCCACGGCGACGCATGGCCGCCGCCTGGCCCTCGCCGGCCGCTCGATGATCCGCAACATGGGCATCGCCGCCGAGCTCGGATTCCTCACGATCCCCGACGGCCTCCTCGTCGACGCGAAGGCCGCCGACGATCTGCCGCGCGACAAGGTCGTCTTCATGGCCACGGGCTCTCAGGGCGAACCGATGGCGGCGCTGAGCCGCATCGCCAACCGCGACTACAAGGTCACGGCGGAGAAGGGCGACGTCGTCATCCTCGCGTCGAGCCTCATCCCCGGCAATGAGAACGCGGTCTATCGCGTCATCAACGGGCTTTCGCGCCTGGGCGCCACGGTGGTCCACCAGGGGACCGCGCTCGTGCACGTCTCGGGCCACGCGTCCGCGGGCGAGTTGCTCTACTGCTACAACATCCTGCGTCCCAGGAACGTCATGCCCGTGCACGGCGAGGTCCGCCACCAGATCGCCAACGGCAAACTCGCGCTGGAGACGGGCATCCCCGCCGAGAACGTCCTACTGGCCGACGACGGGTTCGTCATCGACGTCAAGGACGGCCAGGCGCGCGTCGTCGGCGCGGTTCCCTGCCACTACGTCTACGTGGACGGGGCGAGCGTGGGCGAGCTCACGGACGCCGAGCTCAAGGATCGACGCATCCTGAGCGAGCAGGGCTTCGTTTCGGTTTTTGCCGTCATCGACTCGACAACGGGCAAGGTCGTCTCCGGCCCGACGATCCACGCGCGGGGCGTCGCCGAGGACGACCACGTGTTCGACGCGATCCTGCCCGGCATCACCACCGCGCTCGAGGAGGCGGCCATGGACGGAGGGGCTGATCAGCACCAGCTTCAGCAGATCATGCGTCGCGTGCTCGGCCGCTGGATAGGCACCAAGCTCCGCCGCCGCCCGATGATCATCCCCGTGATCATCGAGGCGTAGCAATGCCTGTCGCGTAGCCGGCTACAACCAAACGCCACGCCTCGTGCGTACTTCTTTCGTAGGGCCATGAAGGGGGGCGTTCTGTGAGTGCATGGAAGCCGCTCGTGGAGGAGCTGGTCAGCGACCGCTCCCCGCGCCTGCTGGGGTACGGCGTGATGCTCACGGGTTCCGTCCCGGATGCGGAGGATCTGCTCCACGACGCCATCGTCAAGGCGTTCGGGCGTCCGCGGCGATTCGAGCACGTCAATGCCGCCGAGCAGTACGTGCGCCGGACGATGCAGACCCTCGCCATCGACCGCCATCGCTCGCGGGGCGCGTTTCAACGTGCCCTCGATCGCGACTCCCGCCCCGAGGAGGCCCCGCCGGACCTCGATGCCGCGATCGACGTCGAGGCCGCCCTCGGCGCACTCTCGCCGCAAGAGCGTGTGTGCGTGATGATGCGCTTCTACGACGACATGACGACGGCCGTCATCGCCACCCACCTTGGCCTCGCCGACGGCACCGTCAAGCGATATCTGAGCAACGCCCTCGCCAAACTCGCCACTGTCATCCCCATGGACTCGGCCTGGGCCGAGATCCCCGAGAAGATCGCCGTCACCTCCGAGGGAGAACACGCATGAACGACCCAATGCACGACCTCCTCGCCATTGCCGTCGACCGCAGGACGGGCTCCTTCGCGGAGGAGCGAGCCTTCGCGGACGCGCACAAGCGTCGAGTGGTCCGAGCCATCCGTAGGCGACGCGCTATCGCAACCGCGGGGATCGGGGCCGTCGTCGCGGCCCTCGTTGGTGCTGCGGGATTGGGGGTCACGGCGCTCACTCACACGTCGCTGAACCTCTTCCCCGCCGGGCAACCGTCGCCCGATCCGTCGATGCCTATCCCGTCGATCACGCCCGACGCCCCGAGCCTCGCGACCCCGGTGGTGACGACGCTCGTGCCGGTGGAGATCGACGCCTCCGCCTACCCCGCCGGCGAGACGTCGAGGGAATACGTGTTCTTCGTATCCCTCGGCACGATGGAGATGATTCCCTTCCCGGCCTCGGGGATCTGGTATCCGGGCATCCCGGACGTTCCCGCGGACGCGATGATCGTCGCGGTCTCCGGGGATACCCAGGGGTATGACCTCGAAGCGCCCGACGCGCCGCTCGCGGGCATCCAGGCGTGTCCGGCGTGGACCGACATGTACGACATGGTCGGCAACCGAGACGCCTACGACTTCCAGTACGCGGCGGACGGGCAGAACGCGTCGATCAATTGGGACGTCATCGGCGACGTCACGGATCACACCCGGTGGGGCATCCACTACTTCCTGCTCGATGGCAACGTCGTCACCGAGGTAGAGGGGCGCGCGAATCCCGATGCCATCGAGGTCACCGCGTGGTTCGATCCCGCCGCCGCAACCGCCGAATCGGTCGCAGTTCCCGTGACCACCGTCACGACGACGCTCGTGCGGGTGCCGCTCGAGGACCAGTACTCGACCAACGGAACGACGAGCCGGACCTACGCCTACTACTCGTCCGTCGGCGCGAAGGACATGATCTCCTTCCCTGAGGGTGGTCTGTGGTACCCCGGCATCCCGGACGTGCCCGCCGACGCCGTGATCCTCGTGTTCGCCGGTGGTGTGGAGGGCTTTGACTTCACCGGCGAGCGCCGAGCGGGGGACATGGGGATCATGCCCGCGTGGATGAACGAGACCAACCTCTACGACTACGAGCTGGTGGGCGACCGTGACTTCTACGACTTCCAGTGGACGGAGGACGGCCAGAATGCCTCGATCGCCTATGACGTGATTGGCGACGTTACGGATCACACACGATGGGGCATCCACTACTATCTAGTCGACGGCGAGGTCGTCAGGGAGGTGGACGGTCGCGGGAACCCGGCGGCCATCGAGGTCACCGCCTGGTTCGATCCGGCGACCTTCACTTTGACCGGGTAGGGCGCACGGGGACGCGAGCCCGCTCCCGCCGTGCCTGACGAACGGAGTCGCCGCATCGGGGTAGCGTGGCGGATCATGGCCCAGAAGAAGCCGACTCGGCCCCGGAACGCGACCGCGCGCACCAAGACGATGCCCGCGCGGCGCTCGCCGTCGCGCCGCAAGCGCGCGCCGTGGCCGCTGCGCGTCGTCCGGAATGCCGGAATCGGGCTGTCCCACGCGATGGGCGGGGGAGCGCGCAAGGTGGGCGACGGCGTC